>NZ_JBEYBQ010000003.1:0-247786 GCF_040632295.1 Isoptericola sp. NPDC019482 | reverse complement strand
ACTGGTGAAGACGTCAGACATCTCCACTAAGCCCGGGGGTCCTCCCTTCGACAACCGGAACTGGCACCAACCTCTTGGCCGGGTACACCTAGGCCGAGCTCGGCGACCTCGGTCGGGTCGTCGACCTGGCCGAGGTAGTGGTGCGCCTCCGGGTCCGAGTCGTCGTACCACGAGAGCACGAACCGGACGTGGGTCTCGGCGTGCGGCCGGAGCGAGACCTTGACCGCGGTGCGGCTCGACTCCCCGATCGGCGTGCCGTCCGCCTCACCCGTCTCGAAGAAGTCGTCGCCCGACCCCGCGGTGACGAGTGCGGCGTCGTCGTCGGCGTCCGCGAGGACGGCCCAGGAGTCCGACGCGAACCCCTTGCCCTCGACGACCTCCGCGCCGGCCACTGCCGGGTCGTCCCAATGGAGGGCGATCGACGCCGTGGCGTCGTCGTCGCGCGTGTTCGCCAGGGTCACGTCGTAGAACGCGTACGGCATGCTCATGGCGTCGAGGTCGTCGGACGCCATCGGCGAGAACGCGGTCATGGTGACCGCGACGCCCTGAGCGGTGCCGAAGTCGACGCGGTGCTCGGGCCAGATCGCGTCGTCGAGGTACCGGCCGTCGATCTCCGGCGCGGTGAGACGACGCGAGGCCGCGACGCCGTCGGACGTCGCGGTGACGAGCTCGAAGGCGGAGTCGCCCCGACGGGTGTAGTCCGTCTGGTCCGCGGGCGGGCGCGTCGTCGCGGCGAAGGTGCCCGTCTTGGCGTCGAACTTGACCGCGCCGGCGCCGAAGCCACCTAGCGGCGCACCCGTCGTGCCGTCCACCCGGTCGGGCGTCGTGGACAGCGTGCCGGCAGCGGGTGTGTCCGTCGCCGCCGTGTCCGCCGTCGCCGGTACGGGGCAGGAGACGCCCACCACGGCGATTCCCAACGCTACGGACAGCACGGCTCTACCAGGCCGTATGGCCATCGTGTTCCTCCAGCTCTGCAGGGACGGGCGACATCGCCCGACGCGCCGCAACTGCGCGGCGAGTTAGTTGTTCGGTTGAACTTAATGAATGTCGGGTGCTCGTGGCAAGTAGTCGGCCCGCACTGCTTGGTCCGCAGCGAGCGGAGGACGCACCGCTCGGTATCCGGGCACGATGAGGCATGGCCCGCGTGCTGCACGTCGTCCGGTCCGTCGTCGCGCCGATCACCCGCACGCGCGCGTTCCGCGCGGTGGCGCCCATGATCCTGCCGCCCGTGGAGCGCGGGCTGGCACGGCTCACGCGCGGCCGCTTCCAGCTCTCCGCCGTGCTGGTGCCCTCGTTGGTGCTGCACACCACCGGTGCCCGGTCGGGCGAGCCGCGCGACACCTACCTCATGTACACACCGGTAGGCAGGGGGAGGCTCGTGGTCGCGGGCACGTCGTTCGCCCGCGACCGGCACCCCGCGTGGACGTACAACCTGCTCGCGCACCCGGACGCCGCCGTCAGCATCCGCGGCCGGCGGTACGACGTCCGCGCCGCGCCCGTCACCGACGACGGCGAGCGGGACGCGCTGTGGTCGCGCATCGAGGCGCAGTGGCCCGGCTACCGCGCGTACGAGCGCGAGTCCGGCCGGGTGGTGCGGCTGTTCGTGCTCGAGCGGGCGGCCTGACACCACCGCCTCCGGCGCGTCGTCACGCAGGCAGGAGCCCTTCCTCGGTGAGCCGGGCGAGCTGCGCCGGGTCCCCGAACGCCGACCCGATCGCCACCGCACGGCACCCGGCGTCCAGGAACTCCCGGGCGTTGGAGGAGTCCATGCCGCCCGTGGCGACCAGCCGGACCTCGGGGAAGGGGGCCAGCTGCGCCCGGACCCACCCCGCGCCCAGCTCGGAGGCGGGGAACGCCTTCAGCCAGGTCAGGCCGAGCTTGAGGCCGGCGTCGATGTCGCTGGCCGTCGCGACGCCCGGGAGGTGGGGCACCCCGAGCTCCGCGGACAGGCGCACGATCTGCGGGTCCAGGCCCGGCGCGACGGTGAACTGCGCACCCTCGGCCGCGGCCCGGCGGAGCTGGTCGGGGAACCGCACCGTGCCCGCCCCCACGACCCGGCCGCGCGCACGGCCCGCCTCGACCGCGGCCGCGAGGGCGGCGAAGCCCTCGTCCCGCTGCACGGGGACCTCGACCGCCGTGACGCCGGCGTCCCACGCCGCGTGGCACAGCTCCACTGTCTGTCCGGGGGACTTGCCGCGGAAGATCCCCATCACCGTGACGTCGGCGAACAGCTGGTCGAAGAGCCGGTCGAAGAGCTCTGCCTGGGTCATGCGCGTTCCTCCAGCGCGAGGTGGTGATCGATCTCGTCCCGGGTGGGGACCTCAGGGCAGTCGCCGACGATCTGGACCGCGAGCGACGCGATCAGATGGCCCAGGCGCAGCGACCGCTCGGTCGACAGGCCGCGCAGCCACCCGCTCAGCCAGCCGGCGGCGAACGCGTCCCCGGCGCCGACCGTCTCCACGACCGGGACCCGGAGCGCGTCGGCCCACGACGTCCCGTCCGGCCCGAACGTCGTCGCGCCGAGCGCGCCGTCCTTCACGACGAGGAACTCCGGCTCGGGCAGCAGCGCGCGGACGTCCTGCGCGGTGTCCGTGCCCCACAGGGTCTCGGCCTCGTCGCGACCGACGAAGACGATGTCGGCCTGCCGGGCGAGGGCCTCGAGCTCGGGCGCCGCCCGGTCCACCGGCCAGAGCCCCGGCCGGTAGTTCACGTCGAAGGAGACCGCCGCGGTGCCGAGGGCACGTGCGCCCACGATCGCGTGCGCCAGCTCCCGGCAGGTCGGGCTCAGGGCGGGGGTCGTCCCGCTGAG
Source organism: Isoptericola sp. NPDC019482 (assembly GCF_040632295.1). Lineage (NCBI taxonomy): Bacteria > Bacillati > Actinomycetota > Actinomycetes > Micrococcales > Promicromonosporaceae > Isoptericola > Isoptericola sp. NPDC019482. The sequence goes on along the minus strand of NZ_JBEYBQ010000003.1, from coordinate 244,977 downwards.
GTGGACGACGCGTGCCCCCGCGGCGGCGGCCGGGTCCACGCTCGCCGTGGTCATGCGCGACGCCGCCGAGCCGCGGCGGTAGTAGTAGACCCGCGTCGTGTCGCCCTGCGGGTCCTTCGCGTAGACGCCGGTGGGTGCGGAGGCGTCCGTCGTGACGTGGGAGACGTCGACGCCGGCCTCGCCGAGCTCGTCGGTGATCAGGCGGCCGAAGGGGTCGGCGCCGACGGCGCTGACCCAGCGCGCGCGGTGTCCGAGCCGCGCCAGGGAGACGGCGACGTTCGACTCCGCACCGCCGACGCGCAGCACGAGCCGCGAGCCGGCGGTGATCGGCGCCGCGTCCTCGGGGACGAGCATGGTCATGCTCTCCCCGAGGCACACCACCTCGGGACGGGGCTCAGGCACCGGCGGCTCCTCCGTCGGCGGGTCCTCCGTCGGCGAAGAGGGCGTTGCACTCTTGCTGGAGGGCGCGCTCACGCCACATCGGGTGGTGCGGGGCGGCGTTGGAGCACACGATCGAGCCCCAGGCGCCGATGTCGTGCGCCTTGCGCGCGGCGGCCCGGCAGACCTCCGCGCCGACCGGCCCCTCTTCGTACCAGGTGTTCAGCGGGGTGTAGCCGACCCACCCCTCGCCGAACACCAGGGGCACGCCGCGCCGCGCGCTGAAGTCGTGCGCGACGTCGAGCCAGGTGTCGAGCTTGAGACGCATGGCCTGGTGGTGCTCCTGATGGTGCTCGTAGAGGTATCGGTCCCAGGCGTCAGCATCGCACCAGTCGTGGACGTAGATCTCGGGCTTGCCGACGATCGTGGCGTCCTTGCGCCACATGTCCTCCCGCGGGGGCTGCCACTCCTCGTACCCGGGCGCGCCCGGTCGCAGGAACGGACGCGCCCGCTCGGTGGTGAACCGGTCCTCGTCGCGCAGCGCGAGGTGCTCGGCGAGCTCGCCCAGCACCCCGTAGAGGTAGGGGTGGAAGACGGCGACGTCGATGGTGTCGGGGATGCCGCGCATCGCGTCGACGGGCACCCGCGCGTAGTTCACCGTCACCGGCACGTGCGGGAGGCGCTCGTGGAACGCGTCCAGACCGGCGGCGAGCCGGTCGCGCAGCGGGACGACGGCGTCGCCGCCCTCCGGCTCGAGCCCGTCGGTGAGCATCCCGTACTGGACCTCGTTGTGGAGCTCGACGAACGCGACGCGGTCGGCCAGGCCCCGCGCGTCGAGGTGCTCGTACAGGTCGGCCTGGGCGTGCGCGATGGCGACGGCACGTTCCTCGGGCGGCACGCCCGTCAGCGCGTCGTACCAGGTGCGGTCGCCGTAGAACGAGGAGCTCTGCTGGTACTCCCAGCTCGACACGATCACGAAGACGTCGTGCCGCTGCGCCGCCTCGAACAGCGCCACGAGGTGGTGGCGCGCGTCGAGGGTGGTCCGGTGCTTGACGTCGTACCACCGGGTCCCCTGGGCGTACTCGCCGCCCAGGGGCCCGAAGGAGGCTGCCGTCGTGTCGAGTCCCGACCCGAACAGCAGGTACGGCATGGCGCAGATGCGGATGGTGTTGTAGCCGCGCTCGACCGCCTGCTCGAAGGCCCTGTCGAGGTCTTCGAACGGCTCGCCGGGGCCGGTGCGCGTGTACCAGGTGAAGTCCCAGAGGGTGATCTTCAGCTTCTCCGGCACGTGGGCGGGGATCGGGACGGGCTGGTAGGTCACGACAATCCTGTTCGTCGGAGGTGCGGGTGTTCGGGGGGAGGGCCCGCCGCCTCAGCTCTTGACGGCGCCGGCCGCCAGGCCGTCGATGAGCTGCTTGCGGAGGGCGATGAAGACGATGACGCTCGGGATGGCGGCGAGGATCGAGCCGGCCAGGACGATGTCGTACTGCCGCCCCTCGGCGCCGAAGATGGACTGCAGACCGAGCGGCAGCGTGTACATGTCGGGGTCGCTCACGATGATCAGCGGCCACAGGAAGTTGTTGTAGGTCCCGAGGAAGCTCCACACGGCGAGCGCGCCGAGAGCGGGCCGCAGCAGCGGGACGACGACCTTCCGGAAGATGGTGAACTCGCTCGCACCGTCGATCCGGGCGGCGTCGAGGATCTCGTCCGGGATCGACTGCTCGCAGAACTGGCGCATCATGAAGATGCCGAACGCTGGTGCCACCCAGGGGACGATGAGCGCGAACCACGGGGTGGCGAGCCCGGTCTTCGCGAGCATGACGAACAGCGGGATGATGATGACCGCGAACGGGATCGCCATCGAGCTGAACATGATGTCGAACAGCAGGCGCTGGCCGCGGAATCGGTACTTCGCGAACCCGAAGCCGGCCAGGGAGCAGACGAAGACCGTGATGGCGGTCGACACCACCGCGATGACCGTGCTGACGACGAACCAGCTGACGAACGGGTACTTCTCGAACAGCGCGACGTAGTTGCCGATCGTCGGGTCGGCGGGGACCAGCCTCGGCGGGTAGGCGAAGAGGTCGCTGCGCTGCTTGAACGAGGAGAACAGCGCCCAGATCAGCGGGAAGAGCCAGAAGAGCGCGGCCAGGGTCAGGCCCGCGAAGATCCAGGGGCGCGGCCTGCCGCGCTCGGAGTCCGCGAAGCGTGCGGAGCGGCGGCGCGAGGACGAGGGGCTCGGGACGGCCGACTCCGGAGCCGGTGCGTGGAGGGTGGTGGTCATCGTGCCTTTCCGATCCCGAGCGACGTGTACATGGCGCGGCCGACGACGAAGACGAGGAGGAACATGACCACCCCGGCGGCGGACGCGTAGCCGAACTCCTGTCGTTGGAAGCCTGCGCGGTAGATGAACTGCGCGATCGAGATGGTCGACTCGCCGGGCCCGCCCTGGGTGAGCAGGAACGGCTCCTCGAAGATCTGGGCGGTGCTCACGATCGCGGTGACCGCGATGAACGTCGCGATCGGTCGCAGCTGCGGGAGCGTCACGCTCCAGAACGAACGCCAGACCCCTGCCCCGTCGAGGGCGGCCGCCTCGTAGAGCTCGCGGGGGACGTTCTGCAGCCCGGCCAGGAAGAAGATCGTGAGATAGCCGGTCCAGCGCCACAGGACGAGGATGACGACCACGAGCTTCGCCCAGCCGGGACTGGTGAGCCAGTCAATGCCGGGGAAGCCGAACATCGCGCGCAGCAGGGAGTTGACCAGCCCGTACTGCTGGTCGAAGAACAGCCCGAACACGAGCGCCACGACGATCGGCGAGACGACGACGGGCAGGAAGAAGGAGGCGCGGAACGCGTCCCGCAGCCGCAGCCCGCGGGCGTTCATAGCCGTGGCCAGCGCGAGCGACAGCGGCAGCACGATCAGCATCGTGAACAGCATGTACAGGCCCGTGTTGCCCAGCGCGGTCCAGAAGCTGGGGTCGCGCACGAGCTCGGCGTAGTTCCGGAAGCCCACCATGACGGGGGTGCCGAGCCCGGCCCACTCGGTGAAGCTCAGGAAGATCCCGAAGCCGATCGGGACGAGCATGAAGAGGGCGTAGAGGATGAAGAAGGGCGAGATGAAGAGGTACGGGGCGCGGCTCGTCGCCGAGCTGCGCACCCCGCCTTCCCGCACCGTCACCGACGGGGACGAGGTGTCCCGAGGTGCAGTGAGGACTGCGTCGTCACTCATGGTGATCCTTTCGCGTTCCTGGGCTCAGACGGCCTGGCGGGTCTGCTGCTTGTACGCCGTGGTCGTCGCCTTGATCGCCTCGGCTGCGGTCATCCGCCCGCCGTAGACGGCGAGCAACGGCGCGCCCATCGCCGTCGAGAGCTGCTGCATCGTCTCCGACTGGTAGAAGGCCGGGACGTCCTTGGCCGCCTCGCGGTAGACGTCGAAGACCCGCTGGCCGCCCAGGAACTCGTCCCGGATCTCGGTGAAGTCCGGGTCGTCGTAGAGGGCGGTCAGTGTGGGGAGATAGCCGCCGGTCTGGTACCGCAGCAGCTGACCTTCCTTGGTCAGGTAGGTGCGCCGCAGCAGGTCGATCGCCGCGTCCTTGCGCGGGCTGTCGATGCCCACCGCGAAGCCGGTGCCGCCGAGGTTGCTCGCGACGTGCCCCCCGCCGCTGAACCGCGGGATCGTCCGCATCCGCCACAGCCCCGCCTGGTCGGGCGCGTTCGCCTGCAGGCCGTAGAGGTTGTACCAGCACGGCATGACGGTCGCGATGAGGTTGCCCGACTTGATCGCCGACGCCGCCGCTGCGCCGTACGGGTCGCCGAGGACCAGCAGCGCCCTGCTCTCGACGCCCTTGCGGATGAACTCGAGGACCTCCGCGGACTCGTCGGTGTCGATGGTGAGCTCGCCGGCGTCGTCGAACGGCGACCCGCCGCGCTGCAGCAGGTACTGCAGGTAGCTGTTGAAGATCGAGGTGTTGTCACCGTTCGACACCATCCCGATCGCCTGACCGGTCTTCTCGAAGGCCCTCGCGCCCGCCTCGAGGTAGTCGTCCCAGGTCTCCATGCCCGCGTCGATCCCGAGCCTGTCGAACTCGTCCTGGCGGTAGTAGAAGACCGAGATCGACGCGTCGGACTCCAGCGCGTAGAGCTTGCCGTCGCGCGAGTACGGGTCGGTGCGGAGCACCTCGTCGTCGATCCCGTCGAGCAGGCCGCTCAGGTCGGCGAAGAGGTTCTCCGCCATCTGGTTCTTCATCACCCGCGGGAACTCGCTGATGATGATGCCGAGCAGGTCCGGCCCCTCCCGCCCGGCGATCGCCTGCGTGATCGTGCGTGACACCAGGTCGGCGCCGTTCGCGGAGACCGGCGCGATCGTCGGGGCGAAGGCCGAGCCGCGCATGAGGGCGGCGTCCGCCGCCGCGCCCTGGAACGTCGTGACGTAGCTCGGGTCGTGCGTCCACACCTGCAGGTCGACGGCGCCCGAGGTGACCGGCGCGACCGACCGCACGCTGCAGCCCGCCATCGCCGCTACGCCGGCCGTGCCCAGACCGGCCAGGAACGTGCGCCTCGAGAGCGGTGTCCCGCGACCTCGCCGGGAGCGTCCGACTGCGTTGTCTGACTCCGTGTTCATGGTTCCTCTCAGGGGGTCGAGACCCGGTGGGCATCACATCGACGTGCTCCACACACCGCGTCCTGCGGCCACGCGGGCGCTGGCTGGCCCTCGTCCGCATGATGGCACAGACTCCGGAATAATTGTTAAATTATCAAAACATGTCTCCGCCGGGTAGGGTGGACGCACTGCACCAACGTCTGGGTGCGGAGACCGAGGAGAGCGCGTGTCTAGCTACAACGGCCGTGGACTGCACGGGCAGGTCGTCGACGTCGTCGGCCGGCGGATCGTCCAGGGTGACTATCCCCAGGGGGTCACCCTCGACCTGGAGAACCTCCAGTCCGAGCACGGCGTGAGCCTCACCGTCATCCGCGAGTCGCTGAAGGTGCTCGCCGCCAAGGGGCTCGTCGACGCCCGCCAGCGTCGTGGCACCTTCGTCCAGCCGCGCAGCAGCTGGAACCTCCTGGACCCCGACATCCTCACCTGGGAGATCACCTCGGCGAACTTGCCCGCCAAGCTCGACCAGCTCGCCGAGATCCGGGCGATCTTCGAGCCGGCGTCGGCCGCCCTCGCCGCGGCGCGGTGCGACGAGCACGACGTGGCCGCGATCCGCGCGGCGTACGCCGCGATGGAGTCCGCCGAGGATCCGGCCGACGCCACCCAGGCGGACCTGGACTTCCACCGCGCCGTGCTCGCGGCCACCCGGAACGACCTGCTCGAGCGGGTCGAGATGCTGACCCGGTCCCTGTTCGCCGAGCGTGACCGCCTGGTGCACCAGCACGTGGACCCCGGCAAGGCCCTCGACCTGCACCGCGCGCTCCTCGACGCGATCGTCGCGGGAGACCCCGCGGCCGCCCGGAGCGCGTCCGAGCTGCTCCTCGGCCGCGCCCTGGCCGACGCCGCCACCACGATCGAGCACTCCTCGCCGGGCGACGCCGCCGCAGGCTCCGCCCCCCGCACCCAGAAGGCCAGCTGACTGTGAAGATCATCCGGATCGAGACCTTCCTCGTCGCCCCGCGCTGGCTGTTCTGCCGGGTCGAGACCGACAGCGGCATCGTCGGCTGGGGCGAACCCGTCCTCGAGGGGCGCGCGCGGACCGTGCGGACCGCCGTCGAGGAGCTGGCCCCCCTCCTGATCGGGCGCGACCCCCTCCGGGTCGAGGACCTGTGGCAGGTCATGACGAAGGCGACCTTCTACCGGGGCGGCGGGATCCTGTCGAGCGCCGTCGCCGGCATCGACCAGGCGCTGTGGGACATCGCGGGCAAGGCCCGGGGCGTCCCGGTCCACGAGCTCTTCGGCGGCCCGGTCCGCGACCGGGTGCGCTTCTACTCGTGGGTCGGCGGGGACGAACCCGCCGAGATCGCCGATCACGTGTCGGCACAGATCGAGGCCGGCGCGAGCGCCGTCAAGATGAACGCGATCGGCCGCAAGCGCGCGATCGCGACCAACGCGGAGCTGGACGCGGTCCTCGCCCGGGCCGAGGAGGCACGCTCCGTGCTCGGCCCCGACCGCGACTTCGCCCTGGACTTCCACGGCCGGATGTCCGTGATCGACTCCCGGCGGCTCCTGCCCCGCCTGGCCCCGCTCGCGCCGATGTTCGTCGAGGAGCCGGTGGTCCCCGAGCTGACCCACCTGCTGCCCCAGCTCACCGAGCTCGGCGTCCCGATCGCGACCGGGGAGCGGCTCTACGGGCGGCACGAGTTCCTGCCGGCGCTCACCGCCGGGATCTCCGTGGCCCAGCCCGACATCTCGCACGCCGGCGGCATCTCGGAGGTGCGCCGGATCGCGTCCATGGCGGACGTCTGGGGAGCGCAGCTCGCCCCGCACTGCCCGCTGGGACCGATCGCGCTGGCCTCGAGCCTGCAGGTGGCGTTCAGCACGTCCAACTTCCTCATCCAGGAGATCAGCGCCGGGATCCACTACAACACCGGCGCCGACCTGCTCGACTACCTCGTCGACACCTCGGTCTTCCAGCCGGTCGACGGCTGCATCGCCCGGCTCACGGGGCCGGGCCTGGGGATCGAGATCGACGAGGCCGCCGTCCGCGCGGCGGACAAGGCCGGCTTCGACTGGGCGGGCCCGGTGTGGCGGGACGACGACGGCGCCTTCACCGAGTGGTGACGGCTCGAGCACGAGAGGCTCTGCGTTGAGCGACGACCTCCTGCCCCTCGACGGGCGAGTCGCGGTGATCACCGGCTGCGCGAGCGGCATCGGAGCCGCGACGGCACGACGCCTGTCCGAGCACGGCGCCCCCGTCTTCCTCGTCGACCGCTCCCCGGCGGTGCTGGACCTGCGCGACGAGCTCCGACCGCACGGTCCCGTCGCGGCCGCCGTCATGGACGTCTCCGACGAACGGGCCTGGGCGGCGGCGGCCCAGACCTGCCGGGAGACGCTCGGCCGGCCGCAGATCCTGGTGAGCAACGCCTACACGGTCGAGGTCGCGTCGCTCCAGGACACGTCGCTCGCGAGCTGGGAGCGTCAGCTGCAGGTGAACCTCACCGGTGCGTACCTCGCCGTCCGCACCCTCGTCGACGACCTGACCGGCTCCGGGTCCGGTGCCGCGGTGCTGGTGTCCTCGGTCCACGCGCACTTCGGGCTGCCCGGGCGGGCCGCGTACGCCTCGACCAAGGCGGGGCTCACCGGCCTGGCTCGCCAGCTCGCCGCGGAGTTCGGCCCGGCCCTGCGCGTCAACTCCGTCCTGCCCGGGCCGGTGCTCACCGCCGCCTGGGACGGGATCGACGACGAGGCGCGCGCGGCGTCCGCCGCCGCGACGGCCCTCGGCCGGCTCGGGGCTCCCGGTGAGGTCGCCGACGCCATCGCGTACCTCTGCTCGGACGCCGCGTCGTTCGTCACCGGCGCGGAGCTGCCCGTCGACGGCGGCTGGAGCATCACCAAGGACTCCGCATGACAGCCGCACCGGACACGCCCTGGCGGCCACTCGGCCCCCGGCCGCACGAGCTCGGCGAAGGCCTCCGGCGCGACGGCGGGACCCTGCGATGGGTCGACCTGCTGCGCGGGGAGCTGTACGCCTGGGACACCCGGGGTACCGCTCCGGCGGCCGTGACCCACCGCCTCGACCGACCGACCGGCGTGGTCGAACGCGCCGAGGACGGGACCCTCGTCGGCGCGGTGGGCACCGGCGTCGCCCAGGTCCACCCGGACGGCACGCACACCGTCCTGGCCGACACGGGGCTGGACCCTGCCCGCCACCGCGTGAACGACGGCGCGCTGGCACCCGACGGCTCGTTCTGGTTCGGGACCATGGTGCACGACGGCTCCGCTCCCGACGGCGCCGTGTGGCGATGGCACCCGACGACCGGGGCGGTCACCCCGGTGCTCCAGGACATCGACGTCCCGAACGGGCCGACGTTCCTGCCCGACGCCGAGACGGTCCTCGTCGCCGACAGCGCCGCGGGACGCATCCTGCGCGCGCGGGTCGGGTCCCCCGAGCAGGTCGAGGACTTCGTCGTCGTGGAGGGCGGCTCGCCGGACGGGATGCACGTCGACCACCGGGGGCGGGTCTGGAGCGCCGTCTGGGGAGCCGCCCGCGTCGACGTGTACGGAACCGACGGAGCCCGGCTGGGGGCCGTCCGCCTCCCGGTACGCCAGCCGACGAGCGTCGTCCTCACCCGCGAGCCCGACCCGCTCGTCGTCGTGACGAGCGCGACGCTCGGGCTCGGCGACCCGGGTCACCTCGACGGGCACACGATTGCTGCGCGGCTGTCCCGGCTGCGCACCGAGCCCTGACGCGCCCGCGCGGCGCCGCACCTCACCGGAGCCCTGCATGTCCCACGTGATCCACGGCGCCGAGGACTCGCCCGTGCCTGAGGGCCCGCCGGCCGACTTCGCCGGCCAACGGGTGTGCGTCGTCCCCAGGCCGCGGGTCGAGGCGGCCCTGCGCCAGCCGGCGACGCGGCAGCTCACCGTGGTGGACGCCGGGTACTACCCGCACGCCGCCGGCCACCGGCGTCGGCGGGACAGGGGCTCGCGGGACGTGGTGGTGATCGTGTGCGTCGCCGGGCGCGGGACGCTCGAGATCGACGGGTCGAGCTACGCCGTCGGCCCGTCGAGCTACGCCGTCCTGCCCGCCTTCGTCCCTCACGCCTACGCCTCGTCGACGGACGCGCCCTGGACGATCTGGTGGGTGCACCTGCGGGGCGCCGAGATCGGTGACCTCACGCGCATGCTGATGCCGGAGGGCAGGCCCGTGGCCCGCATCCGGTCGGCGGACCGGGCGGTCGCCCTGTTCGACGAGCTCCTGAGCCTGCTCGAACGACGGCTCTCGCCCGCGCACCTGCTGGCCGCGTCCGGGGTGGCGTGGCAGCTGCTGACCCGGCTCGCGGCGGACAGTGCGCTGCCGAGCGAGGACTCGCCGCTCGAGAAGGCCATGCACTACCTCGAGGCCCGGGTCGACGGGAACATCCGGGTCGGTGAGCTCGCCGCTCTGGTGTCCCTGTCGCCGTCGCACCTGACGACGCTCTTCCGCCGCGCGACCGGCGCCGGGCCGGGCGCCTTTCACACCGGCCTGAAGATGGCCCGCGCGCGCACGCTCCTGGACACGACGACGCTGCCGGTCGCCGACGTCGCCGGCGAGGTGGGCTACGCCGATCCGCTCTACTTCTCCCGGCACTTCCGGCGCCACCACGGGGTCAGCCCCACCGCCTACCGCGCGCAGGCGAAGGGCTGACCCCGTCGGCGTCACCCCGGTGTCAGCGCAGGGACAGCGTCCGCACGCTGCGGAGGGTCGCCTCGTGCACCTCGAGCACGGGCATGGCGGAGTCCGGACGCACGCGCGGGTCGACGTAGACCCCGGACTCGGGCGACCAGGCGAACGCGCGCAGCCAGAGCCCGCGGGTACGGATCAGGTCGCGGTACGGGGTGAGGTCGACCTCGAGGTCCCGGCCGTACCAGAACTGGTCGGCGACGAGGAGGTCGCCCGCCTGGACGCGGATCGCGTCACCGGTCCAGTCGAGGGTCAGCATGAGCCGTTCGGCCTCGTCGAACAGCGCGTCGGGCACCGCGACCTCGACCGGTGCGAGCGCGTCGAAGTCCGCGTCGTCGGGCGCGGAGAAGCGACCCGAGCTGCCGCCGGTGCGCACGGGGGCCACCGCGGCGAGGTCGAACACCGGCGGGTCGACACGACGGACCACGTCGGACCCCGGCACCACGTAGGTCGTGAAGACCGAACCCTCCGCCGCCCGGGGCCCGAGGTCGCCCGCCTCGCGGAGCGGGGGGTGGACCGCGAGCACCGCGTCCCGCTCCGGGACCTCGAGGCGCAGGCCGTCGTCGTCGAACCAGCCGCTGCCCGACCAGAGCACGACGCTCTCGCGCCCGTCGATCGTGCCCTGCCACACCGAGTCCGCCAGCGCCGGGTCGAGGAACACGAAGGTCGTCCCGGCGACCGCCACCTCGCAGCCGAGCCCAGGGGCCGCGGTCGGGACGGCGACGACGACGTCGCCGTCGACCGTGACGTCCGCGCCGCTCACGTCGCCGGGGTCGATGCCCTCGAGCTGGAGCTCCACCCCCACGCCGTCGGTCGCGGCGAACAGCACCACCGGGCCGCGCTCCGTGTCGAGCCGCGTGATCGGCTGGGCGGTGACCGTGACGGCCGGGACCGTCCCGAGGCGCTGTCGCAGCGGCCAAGCCGCGAAGGCCCCCGAGCGGAGGACGAACGGCTCGCGCGGCACCGTGACGGTGCTCCCCGCGAGGGCGCCGGTCAGCTCCACGTCGAACTGCACGCCGTCGACGTCGGGCAGGGCCGCCACGGCGGGCTGGTGGTTGTTGACGAACAGGTACCCGCGTTCGCCGTCGCTGCGCACCGCCCACCGGACGGGGTCGTCCGTGGCGGGCGGCAGGACGGTCGGGTAGGTCGCCAGGTCCCGCCCGAAGGCGTCGAGGAAGAGGTGCTGTCGCCGCAGCTGGTGGAAGTGGGGGCGCTCGGCACCCTCGGCGCCCAGCGGCGCGAAGAAGTCGTAGTTGCGCACGGGCAGGTCGTTCGGGTACCCGGTCTGCTGCGACTCCTGCGTGGTCGAGCGGTCACCGATGACCTGCGTCGCCCCGTGGTAGAGGTAGTAGCCCTGCCATGCCGAGCCGCTGCCGAGCTTGGTCAGCGCCAGGGCTGCGACGTCGTCGGAGTCGACGAGGGGCCGGCGGTGATAGGCGACCTGCATCCCCCCGCCGAGCTCGCAGGTGGCGAACGGCCAGGGGTCGTCCGCGCCCAGCGTCGCGGCCGTGTCGACGTCCGCCGGTGCGTCCCGCAGGTCGGCCCCGACCGAGAGGTCGTCGCGCACGGTGTTGAACGTGAAGTGCATGATCCCGAAGTCCGGCCACACCGTCGTGGACTCGTCCCAGAACCCGTCGGAGTAGCCGGCGTACACCGGCAGCAGCCGCCGCGGCGGGAGCTGGGCGCCGCCCCAGCCCGTCGCGACCCAGAGCGTCGCCCTGATGCCGACCTCCTCCGCGACGTCGCGCAGGGTGCCGAGGTGGTCGGGCTGGTCGTACAGCTCGTTGTCGACCTGGACGCCGATGATCGGCCCGCCCGGGTTCTCCTCGTCGTGGAACAGCCCGCGGACCTGCTCCTCGACCGCCGTGTACCAGCCGCGCACGAGGGCGAGGTAGGCCGGGTCGTCGGTGCGGTGCGCGACCGGCAGGGCCTGCAGCCAGTCCGGGAACCCGCCGTTGCGGGTCTCGCCGTGCGCCCACGGCCCGATGCGGATCACGACCTTCAGGCCGACCTCGTCGGCCAGCTCGACGAACCGGCGCAGGTCACGCTGCCCGTCCCAGCGCAGCTCGCCGCGGACCTCCTCATGGAGGATCCACAGCAGGTAGGTGGCGACGACGGTGATGCCGCCGGCTTTCATCTTCCGGAGCTCCCGCTCCCAGCGGTCGGGCAGGTCGCGGCTGAAGTGGTACTCACCCATGACCGGGAACCACGGCGTGCCGTCGCGCTCGACCCACCGTGAGGTCAGTCGGATGCCCTGCGGGGTGCCGGGCGCGTCGCCCATGTCCAGGGGAGCGGTCGTCACGGGCCGGGGTGGGTGGACGCGGAGACGACGCGGCGTGGGCGCCCCGTCCGTCGAGAGGGCCTGGGGGGAGTCGAGGTGCTGGGTCACGTCGTCGACGGTACGAACCCCGGCGCCCCGTGGACAGGCACAAGTGGCGCGAGAACATGGACGAATCGCTGTGGGCCGGGCCCTTAGTGTGAGGGTCATGGCCGACGCGAACGACCCGTACGAGCTCGTCCCCACCGCCCCCGACGTCGAGGCCTACGTGCGGCTGCGTCGCGACGCGGGCCTCAGCCCCAAGACGCCCGAGCAGGCGGGGTTCGCCGTCGCGAACAGCTGGGCGTTCGTGCACGTGCGCCACCGGCCGACCGGCGAGGCCGTCGCGATGGGGCGCGTGCTGGGCGACGGCGGGTGGTACTTCCACGTCGCCGACATGGCGACCCTGCCCGACCACCAGCGGCAGGGGCTGGGGCGGCGCGTGCTTCAGTGGCTGCTCGCCCAGATCGACGAGCGGGCGCCCGCCGACCCGTACGTCACCCTCATGGCGGACGCGCCGGGTCGTCCGCTGTACCGCAGCGTCGGGTTCGTCGAGTCGGCACCGCAGAGCCTCGGGATGGTCCTGGCCGACCGGCCCTGACGGGCCGGCCGGCGGCCGTCAGCGCCCGACCATGCTCATGCCGGCGTCGTTGTAGCGGTTGCCCCGCACCCCGACGCGGGCGGCGAGGGCGTCCAGGCCCGCCCGCTCGTCCGCCGACAGCGCGACGGCGGTGGCGGCCGCGTTCTCCTCGACCCGCTCGAGGCGGCGGGTGCCGGGGATCGGCACGACCCACGGCTGCTGGGCGAGCAGCCAGGCGAGCGCGACCTGGCCGGGCGTCGCGCCCTTCGCGTCGGCGAGCGCCCGGACGTGCTCGACCAGGGCGAGGTTCGCGGCCCGGTTCTCCGCGGTGAACCGGGGGATCGTGCGGCGGATGTCGCCCTCGGAAAACGACGTGCCGGGGTCCACCGTGCCCGTGAGGAACCCCTTGCCCAACGGGCTGAACGGCACGAACCCGATCCCGAGCTCGGCGAGGGCGGGCAGCACCTCGGCCTCCGGGTCGCGCGTCCACAGGGAGTACTCGCTCTGCACGGCCGTCACCGGGTGCACGGCGTGGGCGCGGCGGATCGTGGCGGCCGACGCCTCGGAGAGCCCCAGGTGGCGCACCTTGCCCTCGGCCACGAGCTCGCCGACCGTGCCGGCGACGTCCTCGATCGGCACGTCCGGGTCCACGCGGTGCTGGTAGAAGAGATCGATCCGGTCGGTGCGCAGCCGGCGCAGGGAGGCGTCGGCGACGCGGCGGATCTGCTCGGGCCGGCTGTCGAGACCGATGCTCCGGCCGTCGCGGATGTCCCAGCCGAACTTGGTGGCGATCACCACGTCGTCGCGGACGGGCGCCAGGGCCTCCCCGACGAGCTCCTCGTTGACGTACGGGCCGTACACCTCGGCGGTGTCGACGAACGTGATGCCCCGGTCGACGGCGCCGCGCAGGACGCCGATCATGTCGTCGCGGCTGCCCGGGTTCGGCCCGTAGCTCTGGGACATGCCCATGGCGCCGAGGCCGATCGCCGAGACGTCGAGGACCTGTCCGAGGGTGCGGGTGTGCATGTGCGGTCTCCTGCTGGTCGGTGGTCGGTGGTCGGTGGTCGGTGGTCGGTGGTCACCCTTCCGCGGCGGCGAGCCGGCCTGACGCGACGGCGTCGAGGAAGGCGGCGTAGTCGCGGTCGTTCTGGTCCGCGTAGTCGGCGGCGAAGTCCGCGACCGCCCGGTCGAAGACGTCCCCGCGGCCGAGGTAGGCGGCGAGGGCGACGCGGTCGCCGGAGCGGGCGTGGGCCCGCGCGAGCGCCTCGCCGCACAGCTGGGCGTAGGCGCGTGCGCCCGCGACGTCCATCACCTCGACGTCGACCCCGCCCTTCCAGTCGTAGAGCTGGCGGAGGTAGTAGTCGCGGACGACGCCGTCGACGCCGGTGACGCGCTGCCAGCCGAGGAACACGTCGCCCGCCGCCTGCATGAGCCGCTGCCCGCGCACCACCCGCTCGCCGTGGTTGTCGTACCGGCTCGGCGGCAGGAAGCGTTCCAGCACCGAGAGCTCCGCCTGCTTGGCCTGCAGCACGAGGGTGTCGGCCTCGTCGCGGCCGCGCAGCAGCACGACCCACGCGCGCGTGCCGACGCTGCCGACGCCGACGACCTTGCGCGCCATGTGCACGTAGGAGAACTCCGCCATCGGGTGGCGTTCCGGCTGGAGCGTCGACAGGTACGAGGCGATGAGGCCCCGCATCCAGTCCTCCGCGCGTTCCCGGTCGCGAGCGAGGGGCACGAGGTCCTCGACCGGGACGACGAGCGGCGGGCTGGCGGCGATCCGCGGCTCGCCGTCGACCACCTCCACGAGCTTGGCGGTGGCGCGCGTGCTGTCCTTCGTGCGGGCCTTGGCGAGGTCCGCCTCCATCCGCTCCACCTGCTTGCGGCCGACGCGCTTGGCGCGGTGCTCGGCCTCGACCCAGGCCACGAGGCGGTCCGCGTCGAGCCGGTCGTACCACCCCTCGAGAACGCCGGACCCGGCCAGCCGCAGCAGGCGCTCGCGGTAGGCCCGCACGACGGCGAGATCGAGGTCGCGGCGCTGGCCGGCGTCGAACCCGCGGTGCCGGCCCGCCACCTCGACGCTGGCGGCCAGCCGCTTCACGTCCCACTCCCACGGGCCGGGGAGGGTCTCGTCGAAGTCGTTGATGTCGAACACCATCGCCCGCTCGGGCGTGCCGAAGACGCCGAAGTTCGACAGGTGCGCGTCGCCGCAGACCTGGGTGACGATCCCCGACACGGGGGTGCGGGCCAGGTCGGTCGCCATGAGCAGCGCCGCGCCCCGGTAGAAGGTGAACGGCGACACCATCATCCGGCGGTGCCGGATCGGCAGGAGGTCAGCCTCCCGGGTCGCCTCCTGCTCCTCGAGCAGGGCGACCGGGTCGGGGCGGTCGGGCGGGGGCGTCCACCCCGCGTGGGACGACCTCGGGGTGCGGCGGCGGGCGGCGCGGCCGTGCTCGGCCCGGCGCTCGAAGTCGGTCGGCGGGGGCGGCGCGAGCTCCGCGGCCACGTCCTCACGGGTGCTCATGGGCCCACCTCCGATACCTCGTCCGATCGTCGGCCCCGCGGCGGGCCGTCGCACCCGGGAGGTCACGACCGGGCGCGGGGACGTCAGCGCGGCTCCACGCGCAGGGTGGTCGCCCTCGCGGTAGGTCCCCGGTCGGTCAGGACTCCTCCTCGGTGGGGGACGGCGTGACGTCGTCGAGCGCGCGCAGCGCGTTGAGCGTGCGTGGGTAGCCGACGACGGGCAACAGCTGGGTGACGACCGCGACCAGGGTGGCGCGATCGTTGCCGACATGGAGGTTCGCGCGCACATGACCGGCCACCTGCGGGTCGGCGCCGCCGAGCGCGACGAGCAGGGCCAGCGTGACCAGCTCTCGGGTGGGCACGTCGAGGCCGCCGCGCGTGTAGTGGTCGCCGAAGCAGTGGGCGGCCAGGGCCCGCTGGACGTGCTGCTCGTCGGCGGGGGCGTTCGCGTGCATGGCGTCGACCGCGTCGGCGCCGACGATCCGCTTCTGCACGGCCAGGCCGTCGTCGGCGCGCGTCGCGGGGGTCACGGTGGCCTGGCCGGGCAGGGGCAGCTCGACGTCGTGGTCGGCGAGCAGCTCGTTCGCCACGACGAGCGCGTCGACCGCGCGGCCGAGCCCCGCGTACGGCACGGCCTGGTACAGCACCTCCTTCAGCGCGACGGGCGTGACGCCGGCGGCGAGGGCGTCGTCGAGCTCGACCCGCAGGACGGCGGTGCCGCCCGTCGCGACGAGGGCCGCGACCCGGAGCAGCGCCCGCAGGCGCGGGTCGAGCGGGGCGTCCCGCTCGACGTCGTCGGCGAACCGGTCCGCGATCGCGACGAGCTCCGGGTCGGTGGCGGCGAGCGAGGTGGTGGTCAGGGGCACGGGTCAGGCCTCCGGGATCTCGCGACCGAACGTCTCGAGCGTGACGTCGGCGGGCTCGGGGCCGCCGCGCACGCCGGTGTCGAGGGCGTCGATCGCGGTGAGCTCGTCGCCGGTGAGCTCGAAGTCGAGCACGTCGAAGTTCTCGGCGATGCGGTGCGGGGTGACGGACTTGGGGATCGCCGAGCGGCCCTGCTGCAGGTGCCAGCGCAGCATGACCTGTGCGGCGGACTTCCCGTGCGCCTCGGCGACGCGCAGGATCGTCGGGTCCTGCAGCGTGCTGGTGTGCTCGCCGTCGCGGTAGAACGTGATGCCGCCGATGGGCGACCACGCCTGGGTGAGGATGCCGTGCTGCGCGTCGGCCGCGAGCACGTCGGGCTGGCGGAAGTACGGGTGCACCTCGATCTGGTTCACCGCCGGCACGACCGACGTCTCGGCCAGGAGCCGGTCCAGGTGGTCGGGCATGAAGTTGCTGACGCCGATGGCGCGGACCTTGCCGTCGGCGAGGAGCTGCTCCAGGGCCTTGTACGCCTCGATCGTGAGGTCGAACCGCGTCGGCAGCGGCTGGTGCAGGATCAGCAGGTCGATCGTGTCGACGCCGAGCTTGCCGGCGGACTTGTCGAACGCGTGCAGCGTCGCGTCGTAGCCGTAGTCGCTGATCCAGATCTTGGTCTCGAGGAAGACGTCGTCGCGCGGGACGCCGGAGCGGCGCAGCGCCTCGCCGACCTCGCGCTCGTTGCCGTACGCGGCGGCCGTGTCGACGTGCCGGTAGCCGACGCGCAGCGCCTCGACGGTCGCCGCGACCGTCTCGTCCGGCGGGGTCTGGAAGACGCCGTACCCGAGGGCGGGCATGGTGACGCCGTTGTTCAGGGTGAGGGTGGGGACGGGGTTCGTCATGTCCTCCACGCTACGAACGTGTCGCCGGGTGCGGGAGGTCCTGCTGGTACCCCGCTGGGTCCGCCCCCGCTGACCGAGGACACATGCCGGTGCGAACCCACGAGCCAGTTGCTGCGAAACCACGAGAATACTGGTGCGTATCCACGAGAAAGATGGTGCGTATCAACGGGGAGGCGTAGTCTCCGGGCATGACGAGCGTCTCCCGGAACGTCAAACCGATGGTGGTCGAGGCGCTGGGCGATACACGGATCGTCGTCGTCCAAGGCGCACGTCAGGTGGGGAAGACCACGCTCCTTCGCGAGATCGTGGCCGAGCGTGGGGGACGACTGGTCACCTTTGACGACGAGCTGACCCGTGCCGCCGCTCAGGCGGACCCAGTCGGGTTCCTCGACCAGCTGCCCGACGGGCTGCTGGCCATCGACGAGGTGCAGCGCGTCCCGGAGCTGGTCCTGGCGCTCAAGCTTGTCGTCGATCGCGACACCCGCCCGGGCCGTTTTCTCCTGACCGGGTCCGCCAACCTGCTTCGGTTGCCGGCGGTCGAGGACAGCCTCGCCGGCCGCGCTGAGTCCATCGAGCTGTACGGATTCAGCCAGGGTGAGCTCGCCGGGCGTCGAGAGCGCTTCGTCGACCGGATCCTCGACGGTGAGACGTTCCTCGGGCACGAGAGCGGGCTCCACCGGCCCGACTACCTTGAGCGGGCCGTCGCGGGGTCCTACCCGGAAGCGTTGGCGCGACCTGCAGGGCGTCGCCGCAGCCAGTGGCTGGAGAACTACCTCGCCCGCATCGTGGAGCGGGATGCGCCGGACGTCTCCAACCTGCGGCGTCTCGGTGAGCTGCCCGTGATCCTCCGGATCTTGGCTGCTCGCGACAGTGAGGAGCTGAACGTCGCCCGCATCGCGAGTGACACCGGTATCCCGGCGAGCACGCTCGTCCCACACCTCGAGCTGTTGGAGACGCTCTACCTCGTCCAGAGAGTTCCGGCGTGGTCCACCAATCTCTCGAAGAGGGTCGTGCTGCGCCCGAAGACTGCCCTCCTCGACACCGGGCTGGCGGCCCGCCTGTTGAACGTGTCCGCTCGGGGAGCCGCTCCCCAGGTCAACGGGGACGTCGCTGGACACCTGCTCGAGGGATTCGTCGCAGGCGAGCTGCGCCGTCAGCTGGGCTGGGCCGAGCAAGGGGCACGAATCAGTCACTACCGAGACCGGACCGGTGACGAGGTCGACCTGATCCTCGAGGCCGACGACGGCCGCGTCGCCGCAGTCGAGGTCAAAGCAGCGTCCTCGGTCGGGCTGCGCGACGCGAAGTGGCTGCTCAAGCTGCGCGACAGGCTGGGCGACCGATTCGTCGCCGGGGTAGTCCTGCACACCGGCGGGACGAGCGGGCCGTTCGGCGACCGGGTCAGCGCCGTGCCCATGGACGTGCTCTGGACGGCGTGACCGCATCACGTCCGGCGACGAGCGGGCTCACGCACCTGAGCTTCGGCGTGCGGAGGGGAGCACGAGCAGGACGGCGGCGACGAGCGCGGCCAGCAGCAGCACCGCGCCGGCGGTCATGGCCGCCGCGTACGTGCCGGTCAGCGCCAGCACCAGGCTCATGCCCAGCGCCCCGCCGAGCTGGTGCACGGAGTTCACGACGCCCGACGCGGCACCGGCCAGCGACGGCTCCACGCCGGCGATGCCGGACGCCGTCAGGGGACCGAACGCCAGCCCCTGGCCCGCGCCGATGAGCATCATCGGCAGCGCGATTCCGGCCGCGTACGACGTCCCGGCGTCGACCAGGCCGAGCCAGCCCGTGCCGACGACGGCGAACGCCAGGCCGGCGACGAGCAGCGCCGGGCCGCTCGTCCGGCGCTGCAGGCGCGGCACGGCGAGCGCGACGACGAAGTTCACCACCGTCATCGGGAAGTAGGCGACACCGGCGGCCAGCGCGGAGAACCCGCGGTCGTCCTGCAGGTACTGGCTGGTGAAGAGGAAGAACCCCATCATCGCGCCGATGAACAGCAGGCGGGCGAGGTAGGCGCCGGCGCGCTCCCGGCTCGCGAAGAGTGTCAGCGGCATGACGGGCTGTGCGGCCCGGCGCTCGACGGCGACCAGCGCACCCAGCAGCGCGACGCCGCCCGCGAGCGGGGCGAGCGTCCCGGCGTCCGCCCACCCTGCCTCGCCCGCGCGGACGAACCCGTAGACGAGCGCCGTCGGGCCGAGGGTCGCGAGCAGCGCGCCGGGGACGTCGAACCGGCCGGGGGTGCGGGGTGTCTCCGGCAGCACCCGGAGCCCGGCGACGAGCATGACGACGCCGATCGGGAGGTTGACGAGGAACCCGGCGCGCCAGGAGACGAGGTCGGCGAGCAGACCGCCGGCGACGAGGCCCACGCTCGCGCCGATGCCGGCGACCGCGCCGTAGGCGGAGGTCGCCCGCGTGCGGGCCGGGCCCTCGGGGAAGCTCGCGGTGAGCAGGGCCAGCGTGGACGGCGCGAGCACGGCGGCGCCGAGCCCCTGCACGGCGCGGGCACCGATCAGCCACCCGCCCGTCGGGGCCAGCCCGACCACGACGGACGCGAGGGAGAAGACGACGAGGCCGGTCACGAACATGCGCCGGCGGCCCAGGATGTCGCCGGCGCGGGCGCCGAGCAGCAGCAGGCCGCCGAACGTGAGCAGGTACGCGTCCTGCACCCAGGCGAGGCCGCCCGAGGTCAGGCCCAGCTCCGTGCGGATGTGGGGCAGGCCGGTGATGACGATCGAGTTGTCGAGGATCACCATGAAGTAGCCGACGAGGATGATCGCGAGGATCCCGCCGGCGCGCGCCGGCGCCGGGACGGGGACGGCGGCCCGGGTGGTGGGTGTCGCCGCGACGGGGGTGGTGGTCATGGCGACCAGTCGACGCCGGCCGGGCGCGGCGGGGGAGTCCCGGGCGTGCCCGGTAACGCCAGTACCTCCCGGGCCCGAGGGCTTCGACGTACCGTCGAGGGCATGGACCTGAAGGCGGAGACGCGCGAGTTCCTGGCCACCCGCCGGGCGCGGATCACCCCGGACAAGGCCGGCCTGCCCGCGTACGGCGGCAACCGGCGCGTGCCGGGGTTGCGACGCGAGGAGGTGGCGATGCTCGCGGGCGTGAGCGTCGACTACTACACCCGGCTGGAGCGCGGGAACCTCGGCGGGGTGTCGGAGGAGGTGCTCGAGGCGCTCGCGGAGGCGCTGCAGCTCGACGAGGCGGAGCGCGCCCACCTGTTCGACCTCGCACGCGCGGCGAACGCGTCCGGCGCGGCCCGCTCGCGGGCGCGCAGCGCCCCGGCCCCGACGTTGCGTCCGGCGGTCCAGCGCATCCTCGACGCGATGGAGGGGGTGCCCGCGTTCGTGCGCAACGGCCGCCTCGACGTGCTCGGCTCGAACCTGCTGGGCCGCGCGCTGTACGCGCCGCTGTACGACTCGCCCGAACGGATCGCGAACCAGCCGGTCAACAGCGCGCGCTTCCACTTCCTCGACCCGGACGCGGCCCGGAGGTTCTGGGGAGAGCGGGCCGAGCGGATCGCGCACGACGCCGTCGCGATCGTGCGGGCCGAGGCCGGGAAGAACCCGTACGACAAGAAGCTCACGGCCCTGGTGGGCGAGCTCTCCACGCGGAGCGAGGACTTCCGGCGGATGTGGGCGTCGCACGACGTGCGGTTCCACCGCTCCGGCACCAAGGCCTTCCACCACCCCGGGGTCGGCTTCCTGGAGCTCGACTACGAGGCCTTCGAGCTGCCCGCGGACCCGGGGCTGCAGATGAACGTGTACACGGCTGTGCCTGGTTCGCCGTCCGACGACGGGCTCAAGCTGCTCGCGTCGTGGGCGGCCACGGCGCTCGCCGAGGAACCCGAGCGCAGCTCCGGCAGCGGGCGCACGACGGGCTGAGGCGGCTACGCCGTCGCGGGCCCCGTCCGGTGCGGGACGGCGACCGCCACCGTGCCGAGGAGCGCGAGCACTGCGCAGGCGACGAAGATGCCGGCCTGCCCGAGGGCCGTGAGGGACCCGAGCGCGATGACGGGCCCGGAGAGGATCGCCCCGACGCGGCGGGCGTTCATGAACAGGCCGGTCGCGAGGCCGGGACGGGCGACGAGCTGCTGGAACAGGGCGAGACCGGTGCCGGAGACCGCCGCGAACGACCACGCGTTGAGCACCTGGATCGCGACCAGTGCGACGGGCGTGGTGACGGCCGCGAGGGCGAGGTAGTACGCGACGCCGACGGCGCTGCCGACCACGACGAGCCGTGTCGCGGGGACGCGCGTGCCGAGGCGGCCGACGACCAGCAGCGCCGGGACCTCGAGCCCGGCCGCGACCCCGAGCGCCACCCCCGCCCACATGACCTCCAGCCCGAGGCCCTGCGCCACGTAGACCGTCAGGAACGACGTCGCGGTGGCGTTGGCGCACTGCAGGAGCACGAACGCCCCGACGACGACGGCGACGCCCGTGCGGGTCGGCCGCGGGCCGGCGTCGGGCTCGGGCGGCCCGGCGGGGAGGGCAGGGCGGGCGCGGGACCGGGCCCGCAGCAGGGCCGTGGCGCCGACGGCGAGGGCCGCGACGACGGCGATCGCGAGCAGGACCGCGCCCTCGCCGAAGCCGCCGATGAGGAGTGTGGCCGCTGGCGGTCCGGCGACCCACGCCACCGAGACGACCGCCCGGGTGTCGACCACCTGCTGAGGGGTGGCGCCGCTGTGGCGCAGGTGGGCGAAGAGCAGCGCGCTGCCGACACCGGCCGGGCCGCCCAGCGCCATCAGCCCGGCGACGGCCACCGGGAGCGACGTCGTGACCCCGAGCAGGGCGGCGAGCGCGATCGTCAGGCCGCCGCTGACGAGCATGGGGCGCAGGTACTCGCCGGTCCGGTCGGCGCGGACAGGGATCACGAGGGACGCGACGAGGCCGCTGGCGTTGTAGAGCGCCAGGGCCCAGCCGACCTGCGCGGTGGTCGCGTCGAACAATGCGGTGAGGATCAGCGCCAGCGCCGGGTTGAGGAACGCGAACTGCAGGCCCCACAGCAGAGCCGTGGTGGAGACCAGGAGGTTGCGTCGCATCGCCGCGACGGTAGGACAGGCGGCGCGGCCCCGGGAGGTACTGCCAGTACCCGGGACGTCCGTCACTCCCACGACCGGCGCACGCGGTGTGGAATCGGAGCAGGACGACGACCGGCCGACCGAGCCGCAGGACGCGTCTCGGGCCCGGCCTGGCTTGCCGATGCCGGCCTGACCGGGAGGACGAACGCCGAGGAAGAAGGAGCACGATGAACGAGAACACGTCACGCGTCGCGGTGATCACCGGGGCGTCGTCGGGGATCGGCGCGGCCACCGCGCGGGCCTTGGCGGCGGACGGGTACCGCGTGGTGCTGCTGGCCCGCCGGGCCGACCGGATCGAGGCCATGGCCGCGGAGATCGGCGGGGGAGCTGTCGCGATCGCGGCCGACGTCACCGACCGCGACTCCGTGGTGGCAGCCGCGCAGCGGGTGCACGAGCTGGGCGGCGCCGACGTGCTGGTGAACAACGCCGGCACCATGCTGCTGGGCCCGTTCTCCGCCGAGCAACGGGCCGACTACCGCGCCATGATCGAGGTGAACCTGCTCGGCGCGATCACGGTCACGGAGGTGTTCCTGGAACAGCTCAAGGACGGCGGCGGCGACCTGATCAACCTCTCGTCCGTCGCGGGCCGCACCGCGCGGGCGGGCAACGGCGTCTACGCCGCCACCAAGTGGGGCATGAACGGATGGTCGGAGTCGCTGCGCCAGGAGCTGCTCCCCGACGTCCGCGTCACCCTGATCGAGCCCGGCGTCGTCGACACCGAGCTCCCCACCCACATCACGCACGAGGCGACCCGCGAGGCGGTGCAGCAGGGCTACGACCGGGCCACCGTGCAGCCCGAGGAGGTCGCCGAGATCATCGCCTTCGCCCTCTCTCGCCCCCGCCACCTGGCGATCAACGAGATCCTGCTGCGCCCCGCCGACCAGCTCGGTTGAACCGAGGAAGGACCACCGATGAAGAAGATCCCCCGCCCGGCGACCACCAAGAACCCGCCCGAGCAGTTCCACGGCGACGTGTGGCTCGACCCGATCGCCGCGCCGCAGGAGGACGGCCAGCGGATGATCGTGTCCCTCGTCCGGTTCGCGCCGGCGGCGCGCACGGCCTGGCACTCGCACGCCCGCGGGCAGACGCTGCACGTCGTGTCCGGCGTGGCGCTGGTCGGCACGCGCGACGGCGTCGTCGCCGAGGTCCGGCCCGGCGAGACGGTGTACTGCCCGCCGGGGGAGGAGCACTGGCACGGCGCGTCGCCGGACGACTTCATGGAGCACCTGGCGATGCTCGAGAACGCCGACGACCCGGCGGCCACCACCACCTGGCTGGAGCACGTCACGGACGAGGAGTACGCCCGCGCTCCCTGGCTCGACGTCTGAGACTTCCCGGTCGCAGCGGTCAGCCGGCGAGCCGCCGCAGGTCGTCGGCGATGCCGGGCAGGGGCGCGGTGTCGCCGACGGACGCGAACCAGTCCCACAGCTCCAGCGCGTGGTACAGCTCGTAGAGGGCGAGGCGCTCCTCGGCGTCGTCGGGCAGGCGGCCGTACCCCTCCAGGAGCCCGGCGCGCTTGTCCGCGTCGCCGCGCACGGAGTAACGAAGCGTCTTGGCGAGGTCGAGCAGCGGGTCGGCGGCGACGGCGTTCTCGACGTCGACGAAGCCCGTGACCTCCCAGCGCCCACCCACGCGGTCCACGAGCACGTTGCCCTCGTGGAGGTCGTCGTGGCAGAGCACGGGGGCCGCGCAGCGACCGAAGGCGGCGGCGCCGCGGTCGACGGCGCGGCGCACGGCGTCGTGCAGGGCGGGGTCGCCGCCGAGCCGGGCGTGCTCCGCGAGCTTCTTGTCGAACTGCCGCGTCATGTACGCGGCGTTGGTCGGCTCCGGGTCGACGACGCCGGTGACGACGTAGCCGAACGTCTCCTGCGCCACGCGGTGCACGGTCGCGAGGTGCGCGCCGGTCGCGCCGTAGAGGCGGCGGTGGGTCGCGGCGTCCAGGCGGCCGCTCACCTCCGACAGCGGCACCCCGTCGAGGCACGTCATGACGGTGAACGCCCGCCCGTCGGGGCCGCCGTCGGGCGCGCAGTGCAGGATCTCTGGGACGGCGCCGCCGCTGTGCTCGGCGAGCAGGCCGTACACGTGCCGCTCCTTCTCCTGCTTCCAGCGCCACTCGTCGGCGTAGACCTTGACGATCAGCGGCGGGTGTCCCGCGAGCCGCACCTCGTGGACCTCGCTGAGGCGGCCGCCGGTGCGCGCGACGACGTCGGAGACCGACGCGTCGGGGACGAGGGGGCGAAGGAGTCGTGCTGCCGTGGCAGGGGTCACCCGGGCACCGTAGCCAGGTGCGTGGCCGCCGTCGACGGCTTTCCGCCTGCTCAGACCCCCGTTCGGACCCCCGCTCATATCAGCAGCGGCGCCAGGCCGAAGCCGATGGCGACGGCGGACGCGACGGCCACCAGCCCCGGCACCATGAAGGAGTGGTTGAACAGGTACTTCCCGATGCGGGTGGTGCCGGTGTCGTCGAGCTCGATGGCGGCGACCACGGTGGTGTACGTCGGCAGTAGGAACAGCCCGGTGACGGCGGGGAACGACGCGACCATCGTCGTCGCCGCCACGCCCATGCCGGCGGCCACCGGCATGAGGGCGATCGTCGTCGCCGCCTGCGAGTACAGCAGCGCGGAGGCGAGCAGCAGCACGACGGCGAGCATCCACGGGTAGCGCTGGATGATGTCGCCGCCCAGCTCCTCGATCTCGGCGGTGTGGCCCTGCACGAACGTGTTGCCCAGCCACGCGACGCCGATGATGCAGACGGCGGCGCTCATGCCGCTACGGAACGTCTGCTGCGTGATGACGGTGCCGACGTCGATCTGGCAGAGCAGGGCGATGAGCAGCCCCGCCAGCAGCATGAACGTCATGATGGCGCCGCTGCGCGTGATGGTCGGGTCCTCGATGAGGCCCACCGAGTCGGACACGGCCGTGGAGTAGAGCACGACGACGAGCAGCGCCGCCGCGAAGATGATCAGCGAGAGCAGCGCCCGCGGCTTGGCGACGAACTCGGCGCGCTCGCGCCGCTTCACCAGCCCCTTGGCGAGCCGCTCCTGGTACACCGGGTCGTCCTGCAGCTCGACGCCCTGCCGGGACGCGACGACGGCCCCGACCATGCAGCCCACCAGCGTGGACACCCCGGCCACCGTGAGCAGCGTGAGGTAGTCGACGCCCAGCGGCTCCACGACAGCGGCCATCGCCACCACCGCCGCGGAGATGGGGGACGCCGCGATCGCCATCTGCGACGCCACGACCGCGATGGACAGCGGCCGCGACGGCCGCACGTTCGACTCCTTCGCCACCTCCGCGATCACGGGGAGCGTGGAGAAGGCGACCTGCCCGGTGCCGGAGAACACCGTCATCACGTAGGTGACGAGCGGCGCGAGGAAGGTGATGCTGCGGGGGCGGGCGCGCAGCAGCACCTCCGTCTTCGCCACGAGGTAGTCCAGCCCGCCGGCGGCCTGCATCGCGGCGATGGCCGCGATGACGCACATGATGATGCCCAGCACGTCCCACGGGACGCCCGTCGCCGGGTCGACCTCGAGGCCCAGCAGCCCGAGGACGATGACGCCGGCTCCGCCCGCCAGCCCGATCCCGATCCCGCCGAGGCGCGCCCCGATGAAGACGAAGACCAGGACGACGGCGAACTGGACGAGGATCACCGGGCGGCCTCACCCTCCTCGGAGGCGGCGTCGTCGTGCTCGTGCCCCGGGTCCGACGGCGCGCCCGTCGCGTCGTCGGACTCCACGACGCGCGAGGACTCGCCCTCCTCGCCCAGCGGCGGGATGCCGCGCTCGTCCGGCGCGTAGAAGCGGCCGCTGTAGCGCGGGTGCAGGAAGTTCTCGGTGGTGAGGATCCGGTCGACGTCCTCGGCGGTGAGCAGTCCGCGCGCGACGACGACGTCGCGTACCGAGGCGCCGGTCCGGGCCGCCTCCTTGCCCACGAGGTCGCCGTTGTGGTGCCCGATCACCTCGTTGAGGTAGGTGACGATGCCGATGGACCCGAGCACGTGCTGCCGCATGACGTCGGCGTTCGCCGTGATCCCCACGACGCACTTGGTGCGCAGCGCGTCGCACGCGTTGGTCAGCAGCCGGATCGACTCGAAGATCGACTCGGCCAGCACCGGCTCCATGACGTTGAGCTGGAGCTGCCCGGCCTCCGCGGCGTGCGTGATCGTGACGTCGTTGCCCATCACCTTGAAGCACACCTGGTTGACGACCTCGGGGATCACCGGGTTCACCTTGGCGGGCATGATCGACGAGCCGGCCTGCAGCTCCGGCAGGTTGATCTCGTTGAGCCCCGCGCGCGGCCCGGAGGACAGCAGGCGCAGGTCGTTGCAGATCTTCGACAGCTTGGCCGCGAGCCGCTTCACCGCGGAGTGCACGGCCAGGTAGGCGCCGTTGTCGTACGTGGCCTCGACGAGGTTCTCCGCCGGTACGGTGCCGAGCCCGGACACCTCCGCGAGCCGCCGCGCCGCGACCTTCGGGTAGCCGGGCGGGGTGTTGAGGCCGGTGCCGATCGCCGTCGCGCCCAGGTTCACCTCGAGCAGCAGGTCGGCCGCGTTGCGGAGGCGCTTGACCTCCTCGGCGACGTTCACCGAGAACCCGGCGAACTCCTGCCCCAGGCTCATCGGCACCGCGTCCTGCAGCTGGGTGCGGCCCATCTTCGGCAGGTCGGCGAACTCGGACGCCTTCTCGTCGAACGCCCGCGACAGCCGCCGCACGGCCACCACCAGCGACTCGGTGAGGGCGTGCACGGCCAGCCGGAAGCCGGTGGGGTAGGCGTCGTTGGTCGACTGGGACTTGTTGACGTGGTCGTTCGGGTTGATGACGTCGTAGCGGCCCTTGGGGAAGCCGGACAGCTCCAGCGCGAGGTTCGCGATCACCTCGTTGGTGTTCATGTTGACGCTGGTGCCCGCGCCGCCCTGGAACACGTCGATCGGGAACTGGTCCATGCACCTGCCCTGGACGAGCACCTCGTCGCACGCGCCGATGATGGCGTCCGCGACGTCCCGCTGGATGGCGCGCAGCTCCCGGTTCGCGAGCGCCGCCGCCTTCTTCACCATCACCATGCCGCGGATCATCTCCGGCACGTCGTTGATGGTCGTCCCGGAGATGGGGAAGTTCTCGATCGCCCGGACGGTGTGGATCCCGTAGTACGCCTGCGCGGGGACGTCCTTGGTGCCGAGGAGATCTTCCTCGACACGCACGTCAACACTGGGGTCAGCCATGGGGCAGACGCTAGCAACGGCGCCGGTCGGACACCCGACGAGAGGTGGGCGTGCGTGCATCCGCGGTCCGTCGTGTGCTGAGGGGGCAGGAGGTCGTCAGGGGGCGCCATCGGTGGTCGTTCGGCTGCCCGACCCGAGGAGGAGCCCATGACGAGGACCAACCCGATGACGTGGTTGGGCCGGCAGGCCCGGCGCGGCGTGACCGACCTGCCGCGCAACGTCCTGTGGATGCTGGACGCGGGCGTGAAGGAGCCGGCCCGGTCGGCAGGCCGCTCGGTGCAGTCCGCCGGGCGCACCGTGCAGTCCGCCGGGCAGCACGCGGTCGCCACCCTGGCCGACGCCAACCCGTTCCCGGGCGACGGCGACGACCGCCGTCTGAACCGGGTGGACGCCGCGATGGAGCGGGCGCACGAGCTCGAGGTGCGGGCCCACGAGGAGGCCCGCAACGCGAAGGAACAGGCGGACGCCGTGGCCGCCGCCGAGGCGGAGGGCGACCGCCGGGTCGCCGAGGCCCGCAAGGAGGGCGACCGCGAGGTGAAGCGGGTCACCGCGGAGGCGCAGCGCGAGGCGGACGAGTACGTCGCGGCGAAGCGCGGTCGGGCCACCGAGCTCGCCGCACGGCAGGTGGAGGAGACGGAGGCCGACGTCGGCAAGCACGTGGAGCAGGTCAGGGCGGAGGCCGACCGTGCCCGCGCCCGGGCCGAGGAGGCGGTCGAGCGCGCCCGCCAGCAGATGACGCGAGCCCGGGAGATGGCGGAGGCCGCGGCGGAGGACGCCCGGCGCGCGGCCGACGAGGCCAGGGCCCGGGCCGACCGGCTCGCGGGGGAGGCCGAGGAGGAGGCGGAGCAGGCCCGCCGGCGGGTCGAGGAGGCCGACGAGCGACGTCGAGAGGTGGCGTCCGAGGGCCGGCAGCTCGGGGCGGACGCCGACACCGGCCCGCTGGACCTCAAGGAGATGACGAAGGACGAGCTCCGCGCGCTCGGGGTGGAGATGGGCCTCGAGCTGCCGACCTCCCTCCGCAAGGAGCAGATCCTCACGCGGATCCGCAGGCACAAGGACGAGCACGACCGATAGGGACGGGAGCACGACGATGGCGTGGTGGCGCAAGAAGACGTTCGTCGACCGGGTCGCCGAGGCGCTGGGGCGCAGGCCGAAGCGGTCCGGCGGCACGGCGGTGCGGTCCGGGCTCATCGCGCTCGGGTCGGTCGCCGGGGTGACGGCCGCGAGCGCGGTCGCGTCGGCGATCCGCACGCGGCAGGACCAGGAGGGGTCGGGATGATCGGTCGGAAGACGCTCGGTCGGGCCCTGTTCTTCGGGCTCGGGTATGTGGTCGGGACGCGAGCCGGGCGGGAGCGGTACGCGCAGATCGAGGCCGGCGCCCGGGCGCTCGTCGCGGGCCTGCGTGATCGCCTCGAGGACGACGGCGGGAGCGACGACGGCGGGAGCGACGACGGCGGTCGCGACGGCGAGTCGCGACGCCGGTCCGGGTCGTCGCGCGCGGGGGCGGACCCGTACGGCGACATCCGGCTCGGCGGGTAGGCGGCGCCGGACATGATCGTCAGGATCCAGCTCCTCGCGCGGCTGCTGCGGATCCGGCTGCTGCGGGTGGAGGGCGTCGTCGCGATCAGCGACGGCGACCTGCCGCCGGTGGACCCGCCGGGCACGCCCGTCGTCCGCGTCCAGCTGGATCGTGACGTGGATCGTGACGTGGATCGTGACGTGCCGGCGCTCGGGTCGGGTCGCCGTCGTGCGGGGCCCGTCGTCGGTCGCGACCTCGCCGAGGCGGAGGCGATCCTCGCGCGGATGCCCGCCGCCCGCGGGAGGGGTGACACCCGGTGGCGCTAGTGCGTGTCGGGGCTGCTGCGGCGGACGAGAGCGGCCTGGTCGGTCGGACGTCGTGAGAGGCTGACGTCGTGCGCGTGGACGTGTGGCTGTGGGCGGTGCGGCTCTTCAAGAGCCGGTCGTCGTCGGCCGCCCTGCTCCGGTCGGGGCGGGTGCGGGTGAACGGCACGGTCGCCAAGCCGTCGACGTCCGTCACGGTGGGCGACACCGTCACCTGGCGCGACCCGCTCCGCGACCGCAAGGTCGTCGTCGTCGAGCTGCTGCCCAAGCGCGTGGGCGCGCCGCTGGCGGTCAAGGCGTACCGCGACGAGAGCCCGCCGATGCCCACCCGCCAGGAGCGGGAGGCCGTCGGCGTCCGCGACCGCGGCGCCGGCCGCCCCACCAAGCGCGAGCGCCGCGAGATCGACCGGCTGCGCGGCGGCCGCCGCTGACTCCCGACCTGTCAGAGCCACGTCGTGCTCTACCCCGACCTCGCTCTGACAGGTTCCGTCGCTCGAGAGTTGTCAGATCCACACCGGGCTCTACCCCCACCTGGCTCTGACAACTCGGGAGGGCGGGGGCGCGTAGCGTGCGGGACATGACCAGCTCTCCGGACCCCGACGGCCACACCGATCGCATCGCCGCGCTCCTGCGCGAGCACCCCGTCTGGGACGGGCACAACGACCTGCCGTGGGAGGCGCGCGACCAGGTCGCGTACGACTGGTCGCGCCTGGACCTGGAGGCCGGCACCGAGGGCCGCACGCACACCGACGTGCCACGGCTGCGCGCCGGGGGAGTGGGCGCGCAGTTCTGGTCGGTGTACGTGCCGTCCAACCTGCCCGGCAGCGCCGCCGTCACGGCGACGCTCGAGCAGGTCGACGCCGTGCACCGCATGGTCGCGCGCTGGCCGGAGCACTTCCGCCTCGCGACGAGCGCCGACGACGTCGTGGCCGCGTGGGCGGAGGGCCGCATCGCGTCGCTCATGGGCGCCGAGGGCGGGCAGTCGATCGACTCGTCGATGGGCGCGCTGCGCATGCTGTACGAGCTGGGCGTGCGCTACATGACGCTGACGCACAACCACCACAACCCGTGGGCCGAGTCCGCCACCGACGACCGGCCCGCGGACGGGCGCTTCGACGAGGGCGGCCTGACCGCGTTCGGTCGCGAGGTGGTGCGCGAGATGAACCGGCTGGGCATGCTCGTCGACCTGTCGCACGTCTCGGCGGGCACGATGCGCGCGGCCCTCGACGTCACCGAGGCGCCGGTGATCTTCTCGCACAGCTCCGCGCGCGCCGTCTGCGACGTGCCTCGCAACGTGCCCGACGACGTGCTCGCGCGCCTCGCGGACAACGGCGGCGTGTGCATGGTGACGTTCGTGCCGAGCTTCGTCACCCCGGCGATCGGCGAGTGGCGGGCCCGGGCCGGGGAGGCCGCGAGGGCCGCCGGGATCGCGCCGAACGACTACGCCGAGTTCGACCGCTTCTCCACCGCCTGGGCCGAGACGCACCCCAAGCCGCCGACGTCGCTCGACGACGTCGTCGCGCACGTCGAGCACGTGCGCGAGGTCGCGGGGGCGGCGCACGTCGGCCTCGGCGGCGACTACGACGGCGCGGGCGGCTTCGCGGACGAGCTGCGCGACGTCTCGGGCTACCCGGCCCTCCTGGCGGCGCTCGCGGACCGTGGCTGGTCGGACGCCGACCTGGCCGCCCTGACCAGCGGCAACGTGCTGCGGGTGCTGCGCGGCGCGGAGGACGTCGCGGCCCGGCTGCAGACCGAGCGGGAGCCGAGCGTCGCGCGCCTCGAGGACCTCGACGGCGCCCGCTGACGGTTGCCCGCGACGGCTGCCCGGCCGAGGGCGCGCCGGAGGGCTAGCGTGTGGCCATGACCGGCGCGCCCGTGCGGGTGTTCCTCGTCGACGACCACGAGGTGGTGCGCCGCGGCGTCGCCGACCTGCTCGGCATGGAGGCCGACCTCGAGGTCGTCGGCACCGCCGGGACGGCCGCGGAGGCGCTCGCGCGGGTCCCGGCCGTGCGGCCCGACGTCGTCGTCCTCGACGTCCGCCTGCCCGACGGCGACGGCGTCACCGTCTGCCGGGAGCTGCGGTCGCGCACGGACGCGGCGGTCCTCATGCTCACGTCGTTCGACGACGACCAGTCGCTCTTCGACGCGATCCTCGCCGGGGCGTCCGGCTACGTGCTCAAGCAGGTGCGCGGCACCGACCTGGTCGCGGGCATCCGGACCGTGGCGGCGGGCGGCTCCATGCTGGACCCGCGGGCCACGGGGCGGGTGATGGCGCGGCTGCGCGAGAAGACCGAGGCCGAGGACCCGCTCGGCGAGCTCACCCACCAGGAGCGGCGCATCCTGGTCCTCATCGGCGAGGGCATGACGAACCGGCAGATCGGCGCGGAGCTGTTCGTCGCCGAGAAGACCGTGAAGAACTACGTGTCCAGCCTGCTGGCGAAGCTCGGGCTCGAGCGCCGGGTGCAGGCCGCGGTCCTCGCGGCCCGACTCGATCAGCTCGGCCGGCCCGACGACCCCGAGAGGCCCACGGACTCCTGAGCCGCCGGGACGCCCGGGGGTCGCGTGAGCGGCACCCGCCAGCGCAGCGCGGTGCCACCCGCCCGGCCCGGCCGGACCTCGAACGAGCCGCCCAGCTCGTCGGCCCGGCGCGCGAGGTTCGCGAGGCCGCTGCGCGGCGCGTCCAGGGGAGTGCCGACGCCGTCGTCGACGACGGTCAGCACGAGGTCGTCACCCGCGCGCAGCGCCACCCGAACCCGGGTGGCGCGGGCGTGCCGCGCCGCGTTCGACAGGCTCTCCCGCAGCACGGCCACGAGGTGCGCCGCCACGGTGGACGGCACCTGGGCGTCGATCGGCCCCGCGAACCGGACGGTCGGGGCGAAGCCGAGCGCGTGGGTCGCGGCGTCGGCCTCCGCCAGCAGCAGCGACCGCGTGCCGACCCGGTGCGGGAGGTCGCCGCCCGGGTCGCGCAGCCCGCGGATCGTGGTGCGGATCAGGTCGATCGTCTCGTCGATCTGGTCGATGGCCTCCCCGACGCGGCCCGCCATCTCGCGCGTCTCCTCCGGCCCCAGGGGTCTGGGGTCCGCGAGGCGGCGGTCCACGGTCTGCAGCGAGAGCCCGGTCGCGTACAGGCGCTGCACCGCCAGGTCGTGCAGGTCGCGCGCGATGCGGTCCCGGTCGCGCACCACGGCCAGCCGGGCGACGTCCGCCCGCCGCTCGGCCAGCTCGAGCGCGACGGCGGCCTGGTTCGCGAACGCCCCCAGCGCCTCGACGACCACGGTCGGGAAGGGCGCGGCGCCCCGGACGCGCCCGACGACGAGCACGCCGCGCGCCCGCCGCCCGCGGCCCACGAGCGGGAAGGCGGCGACCGGCCCGAGCGAGCCGTCGGGGTGCAGGGCGACCTCCGCCCGGCCGTCGGTCGTGGCGTCGGCGGTGACGACCGGCCGCCCGTCCACGAACGCCATCGCGCTGAACGAGCGCGGCGGGTCCAGCACCTGCCCGCGCAGGCTCTCCGCCCGGATCCCGACCGCCGAGCGGACGACGAGGGCCGGTGGATCCTGGGCCGGGTCGTCGTCCACCGGCACGGCGATCCCGGCCGTGTCGGCGGCCGACACGCTGATCGCCTCCGCCGCGACCAGGTCGAGCACGCTGTCCGGGTCCTCGCCCGACAGCAGGCGGCGGGCGATCTCGTCGTCGGCCCGCAGCCACCGCTCCCGCAGCCGCGTCTCCTCGTACAGGCGCGCGTTCTCGACGGCGAAGCTCGCGGCGGACGCGAATCCCGTGAGCAGGCGCTGGTCGTCCGCCGTGAACTCCCCGCCGCCCCGCTTCTCGGTGAGGTAGAGGTTGCCGAACGGTTCCCCGTGCACCTGCAGCGGCGCGCCGAGGAAGCTGCGCATGGGCGGGTGGTGCGGCGGGAAGCCGACCGAGCGAGGGTCCGCGGCGATGTCCGGGAGGCGGAGCGGGCGGGGGTCGCGGATGAGCTCGCCGAGGATCCCGTGCCCCGTGGGGTACGGGCCGACGGCACGGATCTCCTCCTCGGACATGCCGACGGTGAGGAACCGGGCGATGCGCCGGTCCTCCCCGAGCACGCCGAGCGCGGCGTAGCGCGCATCGACCACCGTGGCGGCGGCCTGCACCACCCGGTGCAGCGTCGTCTCCAGCTCGAGGCCGCGGCCGACGGACACGACGGCGTCCAGCAGGACGTCCATGTCCCGTTCCCGGCGACCCTGCCGCGGACTCACGGCACACAGGGTAGAAGCACTTCCGGACACCCGCGCGTTGTCCCGGTCGTCCCGATCGGGACCTTCGGCCCGGGCGCCGGGGCGTTCGGCACTGCCGCGCGCCCGGGGTCGTGTGGCCCACTGGTGCGGTCGGGAGGGGACGCCATGGAGACCAACGGTGCGCAGGACGTGGTCCGGGACGTCGTCGTGGGTGTCGACGGCTCGGAGGGCGGCTACCACGCCATGGCGTGGGCCGCGGGCGAGGCCGCGCGGCTGCGCGCCCGGCTCGTCGTCGTGCACGCCTACGCGCACCCGGTCGCCGGTGGGACCGTCACGGCCGGGCCTCGCGCAGGGGACCCGCGGGCGGAGGCGGAGGACCTGCTGTCCCGGGCCCGAGCCCGGTTCGAGCGCACGGCGCGGGCGACGGCGCCGGCGTCCGCGCCCGCCGGGGTCGAGTTCGCGGTCGTGCGCGGCGACGCGTGCGCCGTGCTCGTGCGCCACGCCCGCCGCGGCGCCGTCGTGGTGGTGGGACGACGCGGCGTCGGCACGTTCGACCGCGTCCCCATGGGATCCATCTCGTCCGCCGTGGCGGCGCTGGCCCCCGGGACGGTCGTCGTCGTGCCGCGTGCCGCCCGCGCCCAGGAACCGCGCCGCGTCGTCGTCGCCGTCGACCCCCGCGACGAATCCGACCGCGTGCTCGAGGCGGGGTTCGACGAGGCCGACCGGGCCGGTGTGCCCCTCACGGCGGCGCACTCGGCCGACGCCGGGATGTTCGCGGGCGTCACCGACGGTGACCTGGCGTGGCTCGAGCGGCTGCGCGCCGAGGCGCGGGCGGACCTCGAGGCCCGCGTCGCGCGGTGGGGGGAGAAGTACCCCGCCGTCGGCTGGACGGTCGAGACACGCCGCGGCACCGCGCCGGGCGCGCTGCTCTCCGCGCTGCGGTCGGACGACCTGGTGGTGACGAGCGGCCGCGCCGCATCCCTCCAGGTCGGCCGCGCGCGCGGCGGGCCCGACCGGATCGTGCGCCACGCGCCGTGCGCGGTGTCGGTGGTGCACGACTAGAGCTTGCGGCCGCGCGCCCCTCGACTCCCCCGACGGGCGCGCGGCGGCAGGGTCAGGCGCTGAGCGAGCGCTGGGACCAGCTGGTGCCGAGGGCGCGCAGGACGTCGTGCGGATCACGCCGCGTCGCGTCGGTGTACGCGCGCAGCGACATCACCGACGCCGTCAGCATGGTGGTGATCACCTCGCGGGCGAGCCGGGGGTCCACGCTCGCCTCGTCGAGCAGCTCCTGCACGATGCGGGAGCGGATGCCGAGGTCGGGCTCCGAGCACGCCGTGAGCAGGGCGATGGTCAGCGAGCCGGCGTCGGCGCCCGTGCCTTCCGTACCCCTGTCAGTACCCATGGCGTCCCCCTCCGCGGCCCGACGGGTTCCGGTCTACCGCACGGGACGACGTCGCGCACCCGGGACAGGCTTGCGAAGCGGCGACGGCAGGCGCAAGGATGCGCGCGATGACCCCCTCGCCCGCGCCTCGGCGCCTCCTGCTCGGTGCCCTCCTCGGCGCGGGCGCCCTGCTGCTCTCCGGGCCGGCCGCCGTCGCGGACGAGGGGCTCACGGAGGAGTCGCACAGCCGGTACGTGCTGCGGGCGAAGGACACCGAGGTGCGGGTCACGTCGACCACCACCATCGGCAACGTCACGCCCGACCGGGGGCTGACGTACTACTACTTCACGTCGTACTCGATCGCCGTGCCCGCGGGCGCCGAGGACGTGCGCGCGACGAGCGGCGGCGCCGCCCTGCCGGTGCGGCTCGAGAAGACCGAGGACCCGAGCACCCGGTACGCCGTGGCCACGTTCGCGCCGTTGCGGTACGGGCACACGCGCACCATCGAGTGGAGCTTCGACGTGCCGGGCGAGCCGGTGCGCTCGAAGGACTACACGCGGGTGGGGGACGGCTTCGCGACGTTCGCCGTGTCGGGCGTGGGCGACGTCGGCCGGACGACGGTCGAGGTGGTGCTGCCGGCATCGATGACGTTCGACGCGACGTCCGACGCGTTCACGCAGGAGCGGTCCGGCAAGACCGTCACGTACACGGCCACGGAGAACTCCGACAAGGACGGCATCTGGGCGGTCGTCTCGGC
Organism: Isoptericola sp. NPDC019482; assembly: GCF_040632295.1. Taxonomy (NCBI): domain Bacteria; kingdom Bacillati; phylum Actinomycetota; class Actinomycetes; order Micrococcales; family Promicromonosporaceae; genus Isoptericola; species Isoptericola sp. NPDC019482. The sequence continues at coordinate 209,602 of NZ_JBEYBQ010000003.1, read as the reverse complement.
GCGCGACCCGAAGAAGGCGGACGAGAAGGTCGTCGAGGCGGGCGGCACGACGCTCACCCTGCAGAGCTTCCCCGGCGACCGGAAGTGGACCGGGTTCGTCGCGAAGGGTCTGCAGGACGGGCTGCCCGTGCTGGAGGACCTCGTCGGGCAGCCGTGGCCGGGCGGGCTGGACACGATCCGCGAGGACGTGTCGCCGAAGGTGCTCGGGTACGCCTGGTTCGACGCGGACCGGGACGAGATCGTCATCCCCGAGGACCTCGACACCGCGACGCTGTACCACGAGCTCACGCACGCCTGGCTGAACCCCGACCGCCTCACCGGGAGGTGGCTGTCCGAGGGGATGACGGAGGTGGTGGCGCAGCGCGCGGCCGACCGCACGGGGGTGACGAGCGACCCGTGGTCGACCCCGGACCGGGACGCCGACGTCGCCGTGCCCCTGACGGCGTGGGACGCGCACCCCGGCGAGCTGGACGAGGACGCGGAGCAGTACGGGTACGCGGCGTCGTACGCGGTGCTGCAGAAGCTGCTGGGCGGGCTCGACGACGACGCGTTCACCGCGGTGGTGTCGGCGGCGCAGGCGGGGGAGAGCGCCTACGAGCGCCCGGGGTCGCGGGACGAGAACTGGGGGCGCACGGACTGGCGGCGCTTCCTCGACCTCGTGGAGGAGCGCGGCGACGTCGCCGGGGCGCCGAAGGTGCTGCGCACCTGGGTGCTCGACGCCGAGCAGAAGGCGGCGCTGGAGCCCCGGGCCGCGGCCCGCGACGCCTACGCGGACCTCGACGAGGCCGACGGCGCCTGGTCGCCGCCGCTCGGGCTGCGGACGGCGATGACCGACTGGGAGTTCGACGACGCGAAGGACGTGCGCGCGGCGCTCGACGGCGCCGCGCAGGGCGCCGGGCAGGTGCAGGCCGCGGCGGCAGCAGCGGGCGTGGAGGTGCCGGAGCCGGTGCGCGCGGCGTACGAGGGGGCGTCCGACGCCGACGGGTACGCCGACCTCGCCACCCTGCTGCCGCGGGCCGCCGAGGTGACGACCGGTGTCGGCGGTGCCGTCCGCGCGGCCGAGGCGGACCGCGACCCGGTGTCCGGGCTCGGCGCTGCGGTGCTCGGCGTCGACCGGGCGGCCGAGCGCGCGCGGGACGACCTCTCCGCGGGGGACCTCGACGACGCGGCCGAGCGGGCCGACGCCGCGCTCGAGCGCGCGGACGCGGCACCGTGGGCGGGAGCCGGGGTCGTGGTGCTGGTGCTCGGCGCGGCGGGAGGGGTGGCCGCGCTCGTGGTGCGGCGGCGTCGTCGCTCCCGGTCGGCCGCCGCGGCGTCAGCCGTCGTGGAGGATGCGCTGGAAGAGCACGTGGTCCTGCCAGCGGCCGGCGATCCGGAGGTAGGAGGGCGCGGTGCCGATGCGCTCGAACCCGGTGCGCGCGAGCACAGTCTGTGACGCCGCGTTGTGCAGCAGGGTCGCCGCCTGGACGCGGTGCAGGCCCAGGACGTCGCGGGCGTGCGCGCACACGGCCTCGACGGCCGCGGTCATGACGCCGCGCCCGGCGAGCGAGGCGTCGACCCAGTAGCCCAGGTGCGTGCTGCAGAACGCGCCGTGCACGATGTCGGACAGGTTCACGCGCCCGACGAGCTCCCCGGCACGTTCGAGCACGAGAGACGTCGACCGGCCGTCCTCGTGCGACCGCAGCTCCGTGGCGACGAGCTCGGCCTGTCGGCCGGCGTCGAAGAACTCCGGCGGGCGCACCGGCTCCCAGGGCGCGAGGTGCTCCCGGTTGCGGGTGTAGGCCGCGGCGAGGGCCGGCCCGTCGTCCGGGTGCAGCAGGCGCAGGGTGACGCCGGCGGGCAGCGCGGTGGGGCGGAACGTGGTGGCGTGCACGACGGCGAGCCTAGCCGCGGGCCCGGGCGCGCAGGGCCGCGAGGGCGGACCGCACCTCGTCGGCGACCGGGCGTGCCTGCCCGGAGGCGATCCAGGCCTCGAACCCGACGCGGAAGGCGCCCACGCCCGCCTCGGCCACCATCGAGGCGTCGGGTTCCGGGACCCCGCGTCCGCGCAGGGCTGCGGCGGCGGCGTCGCGCAGCCCGGCGAGCTTGAGGAGCTCCCGCTCCTGCAGCCGGGGCGTCGCGGCGACGACGGCGGCGCGTCGGGCGGCGAACTCGCGGCGCTCCTCGAGGACCGCGACGGCGGAGGCCACGGCCTCGCCGACGACGTCGAGCGGGTCGGTCGCGTCGGGCGCGGCGGCGATCGTGGCCGCGACGGCCGCCTCGAGCTCGTGCCCGCCGTCGAACAGCACCTCGCGCTTGTCGGCGAAGTGCCGGAAGTACGTGCGCTCGGTGACGCCGGCGCGCTCCGCGATCTGCGCCGTCGTCGTCTGCTCGAACCCCTGCTCGGCGTAGAGGTCGAGCGCGGCGCGCGTCATGCGCCCGCGCGCGTCGGGTTCCCATCGGGCCATGCGGGACAGTCTAGTGATGACAGCCTCTGACATCAGGTGTAACGTGAGTGATGTCAGCAACTGACATCACTGGGCCGCGGCGCGGCCCACGAGAGGAGAACCCATGCGCGTCTTCGTCACCGGAGCCTCCGGCTGGATCGGCTCCCACACGGTTCCGCACCTGATCGCCGCCGGGCACGACGTCGTCGGCCTCGGCTACTCGGACGACTCCGCCCGCCGGGTCGAGGCCCTGGGCGCGACCGTGCACCGCGGCGGGCTCGACGACCTGGAGAGCCTGCGCGCCGGCGCCAAGGGCGCCGACGCCGTCGTGCACCTGGCCTTCAAGCACGACTTCGACGACTACGTGGGGGCCGGCCGCGTCGAGCGCGCCGCCGTCGAGACCTTCGTCGACGAGCTGGCGGGCAGCGGTCGCGCCCTCCTGCTGGCGTCCGGCCTGGTCGGCACCCCGGGCGTGACGATGACCGAGAACGACCGCTCCCTGTTCTCCGGCCCGGACGCCCCGCGCGGCGGCTCCGAGGGCCTCGCCCTCGAGGCCGCGGACCGGGGCGTGCGGTCGGTGGCGCTGCGGTTCTCGGCCACCGTGCACGGGGTGGGCGACCACGGGTTCACGGCGGTTCTGACGCAGATCGCGCGCGAGCGGGGCGTCTCCGGCTACGTCGGCGACGGGTCGGGCCGGTGGCCCGCCGTCCACGTCGACGACGCCGGGCGCCTCGTCGCCCTCGCGGTCGACAAGGCGCCCGCGGGGTCCGCGGTGCACGCCGTCGCCGAGGAGGGGGTGCCTTCCCGCGAGATCGCCGAGGCGATCGGCCGCGCCGTCGGGGTGCCCGCCGTCTCCGTCGACCCGGCCGACGCCGCCGACCACTTCGGCTGGCTCAGCCGGTTCTGGGGCATGGACGCCGTCGCGTCGAGCGCGATCACCCGCGAGCGACTGGGCTGGGAGCCCGTCGGTCCCACCCTGGTCGAGGACATCGCCGCCGGCGCGTACGACCACGCGGCGCGCGGCTGACGCGGCGGCGTCAGCCCTGCCGGTCCTCGTCCGCCAGCCGCGGCTCGGTGCGCAGCGCCGGGCGCAGGCCCGCCTTGTCGGCGTAGAACGCGCGGATGTCGTCCATGTCGGCGCGCACGTCGCCGGTGAGGCGGAGGGTGGGGCCGAGGCCCGTCGTCATCGTGGTGCGGTCGACGTACCCGAGCGTGACGGGCAGGTCCGCGGCCCGGGCGATGCGGTAGAAGCCCGACTTCCACCCGTCGCCGGAGCGCGTGCCCTCGGGCGTCACGACGAGGTGGAACACCTCGCCGGCGCGGACGTGGGCGAGCACGTCGTCGACCACGCGGCTGGGGTCGCGCCGGTCCACGGGGATGCCGCCGAGTGCGCGCATGAGCGGCCCGCGCCAGCCGGCGAAGAGGGTGTGCTTGCCCAGCCAGCGCACGTCGAGCCCCAGTCGCCAGGCGATGGCGAGCATGAGCACGAAGTCCCAGTTGGACGTGTGCGGCGCGCCCACCAGCACGCCCGCCTGCGCGGGGGCGGGCTCGCTGCGCAGGGTCCAGCGGCTGAGCCGCCAGTAGGTGGCGGCGAGCGCGCGGCGCAGGGTGCTGAGCATCGGGCGACTCTACCGGCCCTGGCGCGGATGTGATGGAATCTGAACATGTTCAGACTGAACGTGTTCAGACGTCCGGCCACGCCATGAGCGGGCCCGAGGAGTCGACCCGCGAGCTCGTCCGGCGTACCGCCCTCAGGCTGTTCCGCGAGCGAGGCTTCGCGTCGACCACGATGCGGACGGTCGCCACGGAGGCGGGCGTCGCGACCGGCGTCGCGTACTACTGGTTCGGGTCCAAGGCCGACCTGGTCCAGGAGCTGTACCTCGACGTCAACGAGGACCACGCCCGCCGCGCAGCCGGCGCGCTGGAGGGCGTCTCCGGCCTCGGCCCACGGCTGCGCGCGCTGTGGCACGTGGGCCTCGACGCGTTCGAGCCGTCGCACGGCCTGGGCGCCGAGCTCGTCGCCGTCGCGATCCGGCCCGGTGCCGCCGAGAGCCCGTTCTCCCGGGCGTCCGACGCGACGGCGCGGCTCAGCCGGGACCTGCACGCCCAGGCGGTGCAGGGGGCGCGGGTCCCGGCCGCGCTGCGCGACGAGCTGCCGTACCTGCTGTGGCTGGCCTGGCTCGGGGTGACCCTGTTCTGGGTGCACGACGCCTCGCCGGGGCAGCGCCGGACGCGGGCCCTCGTCGACGGCGCGGCGCCGCTGATCGCGCGGCTCGTCCGGGTCGCGGGGGTGCCCGGGGTCCGGTCGGTCGTGGACGACGTCGTCCGCCTCGCGCGGCAGGTGCGGGCGTGAGCGGCGAGCGGGAGGCCAGGGTCTGGCGGTTCGGCGGCGACGGGCCGTGGTCGCGGGCGACGGGCGTCGTCGCGGGCACGTGCGCCTGGGCCTCCGGCATCCTTCTCGCCCTGGTCCTGGTGGCGGCGGTCGTGGGCTTGGTCGCCGGCGTGGTCGCAGGCATGGTGGGGGGCGCTCATACCGGTGGCCTGGACTGGGGCGCCTCGACGGGTCTCTTCGGCCTGATCATGTGGATGGTGGCGGCCGTGGTCGTGTGGGCCGTCGGCCTACCGACGGGCATCCTCGTCGAGCGGGCGCTCGACCGTCGCGGCGTTTCGCCCGCGCGGCGGGCCGGGGTGTTCGCCGCCCTCGGTGGAGGCCTGGCCTTCGTCGCGGCCGTCGCGATCGGGCTCTGGACGTGGTGGCCGAGCATGGTCGTCTTCCTGATGGTGGTGGGCGCTGCGGCCGCGGGCGGGGGGCGCGCCGCCGTCGCACGACGTGCACGGCGCGTGTCGGAGGGGCGCGCGATGCTGCCGGGATGAGCGAGCACGCGCACGGCGTCCACCACACCATCGACTACCTCGAGCTGCCGGTGACCGACCTCGCGGCGGCCCAGGAGTTCTACGCCGCGGCGTTCGGCTGGGAGTTCGTCCCCTATGGGCCGGGATACGCGGGCATCCGCACGGCGGCGGAGCAGGCGCCTGCGGAGGCGGGCGGCCTGCGGCTCGCCGAGGCTTCCGAGGTCTCCCGGGGCGGCCCGTTCGTCCTGCTGTACTCCGACGACCTCGACGCGACGCTGACCGGCGTGACGGCCGCGGGCGGGCGGGTGGTCGCCGGGCCCTACGAGTTCCCCGGCGGCCGCCGCTTCCACTTCCTCGACCCGAGCGGCAACGAGCTGGGCGTGTGGGCGACGTCCTGACCGAGCTCTGGCAGGCTCGGGCCGTGACCGCCGCCGCGAGCCCTCTCGTCCCGCTCCGTGTCGCCCTGGTCGGGTCGGGTGCGGGGAGCGCAGCCGGCACGTCCTCGGGTCGGGTGCTCGCCGGGTACATGAAGAAGCTCGGGCCGCGGGCGCTCGCCCGCTACGACGGGCGGATCCTCAACACGCACCCCGCGCTGCTGCCGGAGTTCGGTGGCGCCGGCATGTTCGGCGACCACGTGCACGAGGCCGTCCTCGCCTCCGGGCGCCCGGTCTCCGGCGCGACGGTCCACGTGGTGACGGCGGACTACGACGAGGGGCCCGTCGTCGCCCAGGCCGAGGTCCCGGTCCTTCCCGGCGACGACGTGCCCGCCCTGCGCGCGCGGGTGCAGGCCGCGGAGAAGGCCCTCCTGGTCGAGGTGCTGAGGGCCTGGCGTTCCTGAGCACGCCCATCCGCCGCCGACGGGTCCCGGCGGCGGCTCAGCCCGCCGCCGCCAGGGCGAGGACGCCGGCGGCGACGGCGAGCGGCGCGACGACGGCGCCCTGCAGCACGACACGGCGCAGCAGGCCCGCGGGCGCGGAGAACGTGTGCCGGCGGTACTGCTGCAGCCACAGCAGGGTGGCGAGCGACGCCCACGGCGTGATCAGGGGGCCGGCGTTGACGCCGACGAGCAGCGCCGCCAGCCGGGCGTCGTCGCCCGTGACGGTGGGGGCGAGCGCCAGGTAGGCGGGCAGGTTGTTCACCACGTTCGCCGACGCCGCGCCGACGGCGGCGACCTGGGCGAGCCCGCCGGCGTCCCCGCCCGTGCCCACGAGCGGGCCGAGCAGGTCCGTGAGCCCGTGCGCGTGCCAGGTGCCGACGACGGCGAACAGGCCGGCGGTGACCACGACCGTGCGCCACGGCACCAGCTCGCGCACCGGGACGAGCAGCGGCACCCGGCGCCACGCCGTCGCCGCCCCGAGCGCGACGACGGCGCCGAGCGCCACGGGCAGCACGGGCAGCCCGGCCGCGAAGCCGACGCCCATGAGGACGACGACGCCCCCGGCCACCCCGAGGAGCACCGGGTCGGCGGGCCGGCGGCGGTCCGGCACGGCGAACGTGCCGCGCAGCGCCGGTGCGTGCAGCACCGCGAGCGCGGCGAGCGCGACGACGAGCACCGCGGCGGCGGGCGCCGCCATGACCCCGAGGTACCCGGCGTCGAACGACGACGCGGCCATGAGGTTGGTGAGGTTGGACACGGGCAGCAGCAGCGACGCCGTGTTCGCGAGCGCCAGGACGGTGAGCGCGAGGGGGAGCGGGTCGCGGCCGGCACGCCGCGCGACGGCGACGACGGCCGGCGTCAGCAGCACGGCGGTGGTGTCGAGGGACAGGACGACGGTGCAGAGGGTCGCGACGGCGGCCACGAGGAGCCAGAGCGTCACGGCCCGTCCGCGGGCGAGCCGGGCGGCGCCGTCCGCGACGGCGTCGAACAGGCCGGCGCCCGCGCAGAGCTCTGCGACGATCGTGAGCAGCACGACGAAACCCAGCACGGGCCCGGTGAGCGCGGCGAGCGAGCGGGCCTCGTCGGCGGGCAGCGCCCCCGACAGCGGCAGGACGACGACGAGCAGGAGCGCCGGGACCCACAGGGGCGGCAGGAGCCGTCGCGCGGGGCGTGTCACGGGCCGAGCGTAGACGTCGGATCGAATATCGGAGGTAGTGATCGGGCCTCTGCCGGCAACTGAGGGGTATGAGCACCCGTCGTCGACGCCCGGGGGACGCCTCCGCGGCCGTGGTCTTTGCCCTGGTGGCGCTCGGCTGCGCCACCGTCTGGGTGGTGTGGCTCGGCGTACTGATGCTCACCGACGCCTCGGGATCGCAGGCGGCCGGCTGGGTGCTGGTGGTCGGCGGGGTGGCGGTCCTGGTCGCCGACGGGCTGCTGGTGGCGTCGCTGCTGCGCGGCCCGACGCGCATCGTCGCGCACGACCCGTCCGGCACGCGCTGGTCGTTGCGCGGGGCGCCGCTGCCGGTGCGCCTGGCCACGTCGGACCCGCTCGAGCCGGGCTCGCGGGGAGCGGCCCTCGCCGCCCAGGTCGTGCGCGCCGCCACTCACCCCGACACCGCCGGCCGCGTCGACAAGACGCGCGCCGTCCTGGTGCTGCGGCAGATCCTCGAGGTCGCGCAGGGTCCGGACGGGCCCGGCGGTCCCGGCGGCGACGCCGACTGGGCGCGGGTGCGCGCGGCGGTCGTGGACCTGACCCTGCGGGCGTCTGACCACCCGCCGCACCCGGTCACGCTGCTGCCGTGGGAGGAGCACCTCGCCGCGCCGCAGTGAGGAGACCGCACGAGCTGCCCGCGGCGTCCGTCCGGCCTGATCAGGGGCTCGCCGGGCGGGCGCCGCCGGCGCCGGTCAGCGCCTCCGCGACGAGGCGGTCGGGTACCGCCGGAACTCCCGCGACGCGAGCCGGTCGAGGTCGCTCATCGCCGGCCGGCCAGCAACGCTCGGACCGGGGGTTCGCCCTCGCCCCGTAGCCACCACTTCCTCGACCGCGAGCTGTCCTGCTCGCCCCCGGCCTTGACCACGAGCGTCCGCCCGCCGGAGGTCACGCGGAGCACCGTCGTCTCCACCAGCCCCCAGCTCATGTCCGCCTCCACGGCCAGGTCCGGCAGCCACGAGGTCAGCACGTCGCGCTGGCGGGCGGCGAGCGAGGTGAGCGCCGGAGGGGTGGCGGGCATCGCGCCAGGCTACCGACCGGCGTCGACCGTCCGGCGGGCCTCCGCGGCCGCAGCCGCGCCCGCCGGGTACGGCAGCGCCCGAGCCAGGGCCTCGGCCCGGCCGAGCACCGCCTCCGCGCGGGCGGCGTCGCCGAGCCGGTGGAGCGCGACGGCCTGTGCCACCTGGGCGTCGACCTCCGCGAGCCGCTCCCCGGCGCCCCGCGCGCGGTCGGTCTCGGTCGCTGCGAGGCCGAGTGCGCGGTGGGGGTCGCCGGCGCCGAGCGCGCACCAGGCGGCGAGCACGGGCGCCGGCTCGTCGTCGTCCTCGAGGGCCCGCAGCGCGTCCGCGGGGCGCCCCTCGCGCAGGGCGAGCTCCGCGAGGGCGGTGCTCGCCTCGTGCAGGGCCTGCCGGTCGGCGAGCGCCCGGGCGGACGCCGCCGCCCGCTCGAGCAGGCTCCTGGCCTCGGCCGGTCGGCGGGACACGGACAGGACCCGACCGAGGACGGCGAGCGCGTACGGGAGGATCCACTCCGCCTCGCCCTCGGCGCCGGCCACCGCCTCCTCGGCCAGGCCGCGGGCGGTGTCGACCTCGTCGAGGAGCAGGTGGAGCTCGGCGAGGTTGGCGCGCTCGAACGCCGCGGAGACGGGGTCGCCGGACTGTGCGACCAGGTCGAGCGCGCGGTGACCGATCGCGACCGACTCGTCGAGGCGGCCGGCGCGCCGGGCGTTCTCGCGCTGCGACGAGAGGATGTTGCCGAGGAGGGTCGGGTCGCCGTACGCCTCGGCGTGGGGGAGGGCCGTGTCCGCGGCCTCGCCCGCCTCGCGGATGCGCCCCGACTTCCCGAGGTTCGTCGCGCGCAGGGCGTAGGCGCGGGCGAGAAGGCCGGCGCGGGCCGACTCCGGCACGCGGTCGACGACCAGCAGCGCACGGTCCACCGCGGCGACGCCGTCCTCGTGGCGCCCGAGGCGGCTCAGCAGGGTGGCCCACGCGAGGTGGTGGGCGGCGGCCTGCTCCGGGGACGTGCGGGGTTCCACGGGGTGGCGTCGCAGCACCTCGACCGCGCCGCCCTGGTCGCCGGTCCGCGCGAGCATCTCGGCGAGCCGGGCCGCGGCGAACACCGTCGCGTCGTGGTCGCCGCGCCGGTCGAGCTCGGCGAGAGCCGGCCGCAGCACGGCCACCGCCTCCTCGAACTGCCCCATGCGGCGCAGCACCTGGCCGTGGTCGAGACGCGCCCGGGCGGCGTCGACGTCGAGCCGGGCCACGAGGTCGCGGTAGTAGCGGTCGGCGGAGTCGTTCGCGTACAGGGCGGCGGCGCGCTCGGCGGCACGGCGCAGGTACTCGGCGGCCCGCGGGTCGTCCGTGCGAGCGAAGTGCGACGCCAGGACGTCCACGGCCTCGGGCCGGCGGCGCAGCACGGTCTGCGCGAACGCCGCGTGCAGCCGTCGGCGCCGGACGGCGCTGAGCCGGTCGTAGCAGGTGAGCCGCACCAGCGGGTGGCGGAAGGCCAGCCCCGTCTCGGCGCGCCCGTCGACGACGACCACGCGCTCCTCGACGAGGGACGCCGCCAGGGCGCGCTCCACCGCGTCCGCCGCCGCGGGGCCCGTGAGCGGCGGGTGCAGGCCGGCGGCGGCGACGTCGAGCAGCTCGGTGAGCGCGGCGTCGCCGCCCGCCGCGGACAGGGCCTCGACGACCCGGCGGGCGTCGGCGTCGAGCCGCCCCAGACGCTCGTCGACGAGCTGGCGGACCCCGAGGGGCGCGACGTCGTCCTCCGTCTCCCGGCCCGCCGGGTCCGCGATGCCCCGGGCGAGCTCGGCGGCGAACAGCGGGTTGCCCAGGGACAGCTCCCACACCCGCCCCAGACGGTCCGCGGGCGCGGCGCCGATCCCGCCGGCGGCGTCCGCCCCCACTGCGAGGCACGCGTCGCGGCCGAGGCGCCCGACCTCCTCGGCCGCGGTGAGGCCGGCACGTCCCAGGGCCGTCAGCCCCACCCGCCGCGGGTCGCCCTCGGCCAGCTCCTCCCACCGCAGCGTCACGAAGAAGCGCAGCGGGATGCCGGCGCGGGCGGCCCGCCGTGCGAGGTGGCCGAGCAGCTGGAACGACCCCGCGTCGGCGGCGTGCAGGTCGTCCAGCACGACGACGACGGGCCGCGCGGCGGCGAGGTCGCCGAGCAGCGCCGCGGTGCCGCGGAACAGCCGGTCGCGCTCCTCCTCCGGGCTGCGGCCGCCGGCGTCCGCGCGGCCCAGCGACGGGAGGAACGCCGCCAGCTCGGGGTGCTCCGCCCCGACCCGGGCGCGGGAGCCGGCGCTCTGCTCGGCCAGCCAGCCGTCGAGCGCCTCCGCGAACGCCCCGTAGGGCGTGTGCCCCTCGGCGTCGTGCCCGCCGCCCCACAGCACGGCGGCGCCGTCCGCGGCCGCCCGGCGGGCGACCTCGGCGACGAGCCGCGTCTTGCCCACTCCCGCCTCGCCCGAGAGGAGGCGTACCGGCGGGCCGTCCTCCGCGAGCAGCCGCGCGAGCTCGGCCTCCCGGCCCCGCAGCGGCGCCGCGGCCGGCGCGCGCAACGGTGCGGGCAGGGTCGAGCCGGCGTCGGCGCCACCGGGGGAGGCGTCGAGCGCGAGCCGGTGCAGGCGCTCCGTCTCCGGGCCGGGCCGGATGCCGAGCTCGGCGTCGAGGGCCTCGCGGCACGCGTGGTACTGGTACACCGCCCGTCGTCGCAGGCCCTGGCGCAGGAACGCCTCGATGAGGACCCGGTGGGCCAGCTCCTCGGCAGGGCTGTCGGCCAGCACGGCCTCGGCCACCGCGACCGCCCGCGCGACGTCGCTCGCCGCGAGGTGGGCGGCCGCGAGCGCGAGCCGCACCTGCTCGTGCAGCGCGGCGAGCCGGTCGCGGCGGGGCTGCGCCCAGGTCGCGTACCTGTCCTCCGGCAGCAGCTCGCCGGTGAACAGGTCCAGCGCGGCGGAGAGGTCGTCCGGGGTGCCGGCGGCGAGCGCCGCGACGGCCGCGGCCTCGGCGTGGTCGGCGTCGATCCACACCGTGGCCGGGTCGAGCCGCAGCAGGACCCCGTCCGCCACCAGGTACGACGACGCGGCGCGGGGCGCGAGCTCCGGCTCGAGGGCGTGGCGCGCCGCGTGCAGCGCCACCCGCAGGCTGCCCACCTGGGCCGGCCCGTCGGCGTCGGGCCAGCAGACGTCCATCGCCTCCTCGCGGTGCAGCCGACGGTCCGGCGACACGGCGAGCAGCTTCACGAGCGTGCGGGCGCTGGGACGCGGCCACCGCTCAGGGAGGTCCGGGCCGCCGTCGCGCGTGACACGGAAGCCGCCCAGCAGGTGCAACCGCAGCAGCGGCGGCGTGGGCGTCCGGGCGATCATGTCCCGGAACTGTAATCCAGCACGACGAGGACCCCCCGGCCGGAGCGGCCGAGGGGTCCTGGTGCGTGGCGGGCTCGGCCGCCGGTCAGGACAGCGTGTACGCCGTCAGCTGGTGGATGGCGTCGTCCAGGGACAGGATCCCCCCGCCCAGGAGCTCCGCGGTCCGGTTGACCCCGAGGCGGTCGAAGTTGAGCGAGAGCACGTCGTCGACGCCGTCGGCGTCGAGGTCGGCCGCGAGGTACGCGCGGCCGCCCATCGCCACGGCGCTGCCGATGCTGGACTGCCACAGCCCGCCGTTGGTGAGCTGGGACGGGTCGTAGGCGGAGACCCCCGCCTCGGTGCCGCCCACGACCAACTTGCGGCCGGCCGGCCCGGTGATGAACTGGGCGCTGCGCAGCGGCGCCAGCGTGGAGCTCTGGGTGATCTGCCCGTCGTCCCCCGGGTAGCCGCGGAACACGCCGTTGGAGATCGAGTACAGCGGGCCGCCCTCGTCGTCGACGAAGAAGTGCCCGAACGACCACGGGCTGCTCTTGGTGGAGTCCTGGAGGACGAGCTCGCCGGTGCGTCCGTCGCGGATCTCGACCGTGACGGACGGGCTGGCGGTGGTGGCGTCGCCGGCGGTGGTGGGGTCGGTCAGGGCGATCCACGTGAAGGCGACGCCGTGCCCGTCCGCGTACGGGACCAGCGGCGAGGCGAACACCCCGTGGTCGAGCAGCGCGCCGTGCAGCGTGCCGTCCACCGCGCGGGCCGGTGCCTCGGGCGCGACGTGCCAGCGCGCCTCGCCGGTCGCGCCGTCGAGCGCCACCGCGCCGACGACGGGGGCGTCGTCGGTGAACGCGCCCTCGGTCGTGTACTGGGCGTACACGGCTCCGCGGTCCACCTGGACGTCGCCGAAGACGACGTCGGTGCGGTCCGTCGGCGCGGCGTAGGTCCACCGGACCCGGCCGCGGGCGTCGTAGGCGCGCACGGCGTCGGTGGGCACGACGACCTCGTCCTTGCCGTCGCCGTCCAGGTCGTCCACGGTCACGGAGCGGACGTAGGCGCCGGCGCCGTCGATCGTCGTCAGGACGGTGCCCGTGGCGCCGTCGAGGACGACGGTCGCGGTGTCGGCGGCGACGACGACCTCGGGCCGGCCGTCCCCGTTGACGTCACCCGTGGTGACGTCGTGGACCTCACCGGCGACGGTGGCGTGCCACAGCTCCTTCGGCGCGCCCTCGACGAGCGAGGTGCCCTTCCAGGCCCACACCCCGTGCGACGACCCGGCGGCGACGACGTCGTCCTTGCCGTCCGCGTCGAGGTCCACGGTGGCGCCGTCGTACAGGTCGCCCTGGAGCGGCGTCAGGTCGGCGGCCTTGCCGTTGCCGACCCGGTACGTGCGGACGTTCTGCGCCTGGTCGATCACGCGGACGTAGTCCGTGCCGCCCTTGCTGTAGGCCTCCTGGAGCATCGGCGACGCATCGGTGCCCTGCTGGCGCCACTTGAGCTTGCCCGTGCCGGTGTACGCGCTGAGCATGCCGTAGCGCAGCCCGCTGACGTTGTCGGCGGTGGTGATGTCACGGTCGTCCTGCGAGGTGGCGAGCACCAGGCCGCCGGCGACGTCCAGGCCCCAGACGCTCGGCCCGTGGTGGTCGTTGGCCGGGTCCCGCTTGATCGATGCCGTCCACTGCACCTCGGCGCCGTCCTTGCCGCTGAGCACGCGGATCGTGCTGGCGTTGACGAAGAGGTTCGCGTCGAGGGTCGACTCGCTGATCACGTACTCCGCGCCGCCGCCGGTCGCGGCGTCGCCGATCGTCATGGCCGTGGGCAGCGCGTTGACGCGCGTGCTCAGCACGGACTGCTCGCCGTCGGCGAGGTCGTAGGACACGACCTCGTACGTCACCGCGTCCGAGACGTCGGCCTGCTCCAGGGCCACCACGCGCCCCCGGGCGGCGTCGACGTGGAGCTGGCGGCCGTAGAGCCCGGAACCCTGCTGCCAGGCGACCGAGCCGTCGGCGACGTCGAGCGCCACGGTGGTGCCGTGCGGGGTCACCGTGTCCGTCTTGCGCTGGTTCCAGGATGCCGCGACCCGGCCGTCGCCGAGGTCCTCGACCGCGCCCCAGCTGACGTCGCCGGTCTGTCCGGTGTCGTAGGTCCAGGTCGAGGACGGCGTGATCGTGCCGTCGCCGCCGGCGGCGAACCGGATCCCGGTGAGGGTGGCCGTCTCGCTCGCAGGGGCGTACTGGTTGCTGCGGGGCGCGTTCGCCACGAGCAGCGTGCCGCCCGTGACCTTGACCATCGCGGCGTACGAGTACACCTTCGACCACGCCGTCGCGCCGGTCGTCCCGTCCAGCACCGTGACGACCGTCCCGGCGGTCATGGTCGTGCCGGGGATCTTCACGCCGACGCCGGGGTTCATGCCGACCGAGGCCGAGAAGACGAGGTCCGGCACACCGTCGCCGGTGAGGTCTCCCTCGTCGTAGCCCGAGTCCGAGGTGGGCGAGAACGGGCTGACGGCGTCGTACCCCATGACGACCCGTGTCGGGTACGTCTCCTTGTCCCACGGACGCAGCGGCGTGATGCCCCAGCCCGCGTACAGGGAGGCGTTGTCCCGCTCCCAGAGCGTGGTCCCGTCCGGCGCGTGGAGCTGCACGTTGCCGAGGGCGTGGACGCTGAAGTACTTCTGCCCGGCCGCGGGCACGGTGGCCCCGAGGCCGCGCACGCCCTCGACGGCGGACTTCTTCGTGAACGTGACCCGGGTGGTCGGGTCGGTGCCGTCCTGGACGGCGGCTCCTGCCGTCCCGTCGTCCGGGGCCGCGGCGTCGTCGGCTCCGGCGGACACGTCGACGCCCATGTCCTCGGCCAACCGGTCGGCCTGGGCGTCGGTGAGCGTCAGGACGCCGTCGTCGTCGGTCGCGAGGGCCTGCGGCGCGACCGCGAGGACGAGCCCGGTCGCGACCAGGGCGGAGGCGAGCCTCGCCGCCGTCGGGGTGTGATGGGTGCGCATGGTCAGTCTCCCTGTGCGATGCGGATCGCCGAGCCGTCCGTGAGGACGGGCTGGCCGAACGAGTACTGGAGGGCGTCCGAGCCGGCCTGGTCCTCGATGCCGACGGTGGCCGAGGCGCCCGCGCCGGGCACGGTCTGGTACTGGAACGTCACGTCGCCGGACGCCTCGTCGAACAGGACCTCGAAGGTGACCCGGCTGTCGTCCGAGACGAGCTTCGCCTTGTTCCACACGACGGCGAAGGTGCGCTTGCCCGCCTTGCCCTTGACGGCCGTCTGCACGCTGGACCTCTTGTCCAGGGTCAGGTCGTCCCAGAACGGGGCGACGATGCCGTTGGGTGCGGCGGCCTCCGGCAGGGCCGTGTTCTCGTAGTCGCCGAGGCGCGGCGCGAGGAAGTTGACCAGGCCGTTCGTCGTGACGGACGCGCTGGAGTAGTCGACGCCGTACAGGCTGACCCAGAACGGCAGCGAGATCGTCGCCGCGTCCTCGTCGCCGCTCAGCGCGACCGTGTCCGTGCCCTTGACCCAGGAGTAGTCCGCGGGGGTGCAGCTGTTGCCGTACACGTCGGAGCGCGCCGGGAGCTGGACGGTGCGGGTCTCGAGCCCGTCGACGGTGAGGTCGGTGCGGGAGTCGCCGTTGCAGAGCACGGGGTCGGCCGGCTCGACGGTCAGCGCGTAGTCGCCCTCGGCCACGGCCGGGACGGAGAACGTGCCGTCGGCCCCGGTGGTGACCGCGTCCAGCGGCGTGCCGGCGAGCTCCACGGTGGCGCCGGCGAGGGGCGCCCCGGTGACGTCGAGCACGGTGCCGGTGACCGGGTGGCTGGCCGTCGCGACGAGGTCGACGTTCTTCGTCGCCGTGGCGCTCACGGCGAGCTCGACGCCCGTGATCGTCTTCGGTGCGTACCCGTAGCCGCTGAGGGCGAGGTCGTAGGTGCCCGCCGCCAGGGTGAGGCGGTAGGAGCCGTCGACCCCGGTGAGGACGGTGCGCGCGCCGGTGGTGCCGTTGGTCGCCGTGACGGTGACGCCACGCAGCGGGGCGCCCGAGGCCTCGTCCTTGACGGTGCCGGTGAGCGTCGCGGCCGTGTGCGGCGCCAGGTCGACCGACGCGAGGATGTCGAGCTTGCCCTCGCCCCACACGTTGTTCATGCCGGCGGTGCCGCCGCAGTGGGTGTCGTCGACGTCGCGCGCGCCCTCGTCCAGCAGGGCGCGGGTGGCGTCGATGTCGCCGATGAGCGACGGGGCCGCGGCCCACAGCAGCGCGACGGCGCCTGCGACGTGCGGCGTCGCCATCGACGTGCCGTTCTCGGCGAGGTACGACGAGCCGGGCCACGTGGAGCGGACGTTCACGCCCGGGGCGGAGATGTTCGGCTTGGCCGAGCCGTCGACGAGCGACGGCCCGAAGCCGGAGAAGTCCGCGATCGTGCCGGTCGCGTCGTACGCGCCGACGCCGTAGGCCGGGGCGAGCGCCCCCGGGGCCTCCGTCGTGGAGCAGGTCGCGCCGTCGCCGGAGTTGCCGGCGGCGAACGCCTCGAAGATCCCGGCGGAGTTCCAGGCCTCGATGATCTCCTGGTAGAAGGCGGTCTGGCCGCCGCCCCACGAGTTGTTGACGATGTTCGGCGCCAGGTCGGGGCGCGGGTTCTTGCCCTCCGCGTCCGTCGGGGCGAGGATCCACTGCCCCGCCTTGAGCAGCGAGGTGTCCGAGCACGACTTCGCCTCGCAGCCCTTGGCGGCGATCCACGTCGCGTCCGGGGCCACGCCGATGCCGTTCTTCGCGACCATCGTGCCCATCGTGTGGGTGCCGTGCCCGTTGTTGTCGCAGGGGGCGGCGTCGGTGCAGGTGCCCGTCGGGTCGTAGAAGTTGTAGTCGTGCGTGAACGTGCCGTCGCCGTTGTTGCCGCGGTAGTTCGCCACGAGGTCCGGGTGGTCGTACTGGACGCCGGAGTCGACGTTGGCGATGACGATGCCCTCGCCGCGGTCGTCGTAGTCCGCCCACACGTCGTCGGCGTTGATGTCGGCGACGCCCCACTCGGGGGTGCCGTCCTCGGCGAGCGCCGTCGTGACCTCGCCCGCGGGCGTCGCCTCGGTCTCGTCGAGGTGGTACGTCTGCTCCTTGACGACCGTCGCGACGTCGGAGCGCTTCGCCAGCGCGGCGACGAGGTCCGCGTCGCCGGTGACCTGGACGGTGTTCGCGATCCAGAAGTCCTCGTGCCCGACCTTCTGGGAGTCCAGGTAGGCCGTGAGGGACTTCTGGCTCGCCGCGGCGTGCGCGCGCAGCTCCGTGTAGGTGGCCTTCGCACGGGCGGCGTGCGACCGCTTCGCGCGCGGGGCGGACAGGGTGGCCTGGTCCTTGAGGACGACGAAGAAGGTGGCGTCCTTGCCACCCTTCAGGGCGCTCGAGAGCGCGGCGTCGACCTTCGGGCCGTCGGTGTCCGTGGTCGTGGTGGCCACGGCGGTCAGGGGGCTGGTCAGCAGGGCGGCCGCGGCGAGCGTGGCCGCCACCCAGGTGGCGCGTCGGCGCCGGGGCGGTCGGGGCAGGGGCATCGGTGTGCGCTCCTCGAGGGCAGGTGCAGGGTGTCCTGCACGCTAAGGAGGCGCCGTTACTGAGCCATTACCGGTGCCGCGGCTCGCGCGCGACGGGGATCAGGCGGGCTGCTCCCCGGGCTTCACGGCGAGCACGGGGCACGCGGCGGTGAGCAGGATGCGCTGCGCGACGGAGCCCATGAGCAGCTTGCCGACGGGGCTGCGGTGCCGCAGGCCCACGACGACGAGGCGCGCGGACAGCTCCGCGGCGACGTCGAGCACCTGCTCCGCGACGTCGCGCCCCATCTCCTGCCGCACGACGTGCGGCAGCCCGGTGCCCCGCAGGCGCTCGGCGAGGTCGGCGAGCCCGGCGGGGGCGGCGAACCGCTCGTCCACGAGGGCGTCGCCGCGGGTGCCGTTGACCACGGCGACTCCGCGCCCGCCCGCGGCGGCACCCTCGGCGGCCCAGGCGATCGCGTGCTCCAGCGCGGCGTCGCCGAACTCGTCGGGCGTCCACGCCACCACGACCCAGCCGCCGGCCGGGGGCGGGGTCTGCTCCTGCTCGCTCATCGCGTGCTCCCTTCCAGCTCGGTCTCGGCCTCCGCGACGATCCGCGACTCGGTCCTGTTCCGCCACCGCGACAGCAGCGGCCGCGTCAGCAGCACCAGCGCCAGCACCGCGTAGATGGCGATGGCCAGGGGTTCGCTCCACAAGATGGCGGGGTCGCCGCCGGAGATGGTGAGCGCCTCGCGCAGCTTGGTCTCCATGAGCGGCCCGAGGATGACGCCGAGGATCAGCGGCAGCACGGGCAGCCCGAACCGCCGCATCGCCATCCCGAGCAGGCCGAACACCAGCAGCAGGGCGATGTCGAACGGGTCGAGGTTGGTGGCGTAGGCGCCGAGGCAGGCGAAGAACAGGATGCCCGCGTACAGCTGGGGCCGCGGGATGCGCAGCAGCCGCGCCCACAGCGGCGCGAGCGGCAGGTTGAGCACCAGCAGCAGCAGGTTGCCGATGAGCAGGCTGGCGAGCAGCGTCCACACCATGTCCGCGTGCTCGGTCATGAGCTGCGGGCCGGGCTGGATGCCGTACCCCTGCAGCGCGGACAGCATCACGGACGCGGTCGCCGTCACGGGCAGGCCGAGCGCCAGCATCGGCACGAGCATGCCCGCGGCCGATGCGTTGTTCGCGGCCTCCGGGCCGGCGACGCCCTCGATGGCGCCCCGGCCGAACTCGTCCTTCGCGTCCGCCCGCCGCTTGGCCACGCCGCGCTTCGCCAGGCTGCGCTCGGTGACGAACGACAGGAACGTCGGCAGCTCGGCGCCGCCGGCGGGCAGCGCGCCGAACGGGAACCCGTACGCCGTGCCGCGCAGCCACGGCTTCCAGGAGCGCTTCAGGTCCGCGCGGCCCAGCCACGGCTGCCCGACCGGCACGACCCGCGCGGGCTTGCGGCGTAGGTGCGCCGCGACCCACAGGGCCTCGCCGAGGGCGAAGATGCCGACGGCCACGACCACGATGTCGAGGCGGTCCACGAGCTGGGGGACGCCGAACGTGAGGCGCGGCTGCCCGGTGTTGAGGTCCAGCCCCACCAGGCCGATCGTCAGGCCGACGAACAGCGACATGAGGCCGCGCAGCGGGCTGGCCCCCAGCACGGTCGCGGTCATGACCAGCGCCAGCACCATGAGGGCGAAGTACGACGGCGCGCCGATCTCGACGGCGACGTCGGCCAGCGCGGGCGCGAACATCGCGACCAGCAGCGTGCCGATCGTGCCGGCGACGAACGACCCGACGGCGGCCGTCGCCAGCGCCTGCGCGCCCCGCCCGGCCCGCGCCATGAGGTTGCCCTCCAGCGCGGTCATCACCGACGCGGACTCGCCGGGCGTGTTGAGCAGGATCGACGTCGTCGACCCGCCGTACATGCCGCCGTAGTACAGCCCGGCGAACATGATGAACGCCTGCGTGGGCTCCAGCCCGAACGTCACGGGCAGCAGCAGCGCGATCGCCATCGCCGGCCCGATGCCGGGCAGCACGCCGACGAACGTGCCGAGCAGCACGCCCACCGCGGCGTACAGCAGGTTCATGGGGGTGAGGGCGGCGGCGAGGCCGTCCGCCAGCAGTCCGAGGTTGTCCATCAGAGCCTCACAGGATCCCGTCGAGGACGCCGGGGGTGAGCGGGATGCCCAGCCCGACGACGAAGCCGTACCAGCTGGCGACGGCGAGCACGAGGCCCACCAGCACGTCGCGGATCACCGTGCGGCTACCGAGCGCCCACGCGGAGCCGGCGAACAGGATCGCGCCGGCGAGGGCCCAGCCCAGCCAGCTCACGGTGGCGACGGTCAGCAGGATGACGCCGACCAGCTTCAGCACCGTGGGCCAGTCGGCGGGGGTGGTGACGTCGACGTCCTCGCCCGCCTCCGGCTCGGGGCGCGAGCCGCGTGCCGTCGCGACCGCCAGCAGCACGCTGGTCACCGCCAGCCCGGCGCCGATGACGAACGGGAAGATGCGCGGGCCCACGGGGTCGGCGAACCCGACCTCGAGGGTCGCGGCGTCGTAGACGGTGTACGCGCCGACCGCGAGCAGCACGGCCGCCAGCCCGTACTGGGCGGCGTCGACGCGCGGGGCGCCCGGGCCTCGTGGCTCCTCGCCGGCCGGCCCCGTGCCGGGGGTCTCCACCTCGGTGCTCACAGCAGGTTCAGCTCCTTCAGGGTGGTCGACACCCGCTCGTCCTGCTCGCGCAGGAACTGCTCGAAGTCGTCGCCGGTGGCGAAGGCGTCGGTCCAGCCGTTGTCGGCCAGGGCCTGCTCCCACTCGGGCGAGTCGTGCATGCGGGTGAGGTAGTCGATGAGCCGGTCGCGCGCCTCGTCGCTGATGCCGGGCGGGGCGACGACGCCGCGCCAGTTGGTGAAGACGAGGTCGATGCCGGACTCGGTGAGGGTCGGGACGTCGGCGAAGGCGTCGCCGGCGACGCGCTCCTCGCCGGAGACGGCGAGCACGCGCAGCTCGCCCGCCTCGATCTGCCCCTCGAACTCGGCGAGGCCGGAGAACCCGACCTGGATCTTGTGCCCCAGCAGGGCGCTGGTCAGCGGGCCGCCGCCGTCGTAGGACACGTACCGCACGTCCTTCGGGTCGACGCCGGTCGCCTTGGCGAGCTGCATGGGGAACAGGTGGTCGGGGCCGCCGGGTGACGACCCGCCGCCCACCACGACCGACCCGGGGTCCTCCTCCCACGCGGCGACCAGGTCGTCGACGGTCTCGAACGGCGAGTCCGCGGGGACCAGCACCCCCTCCTGCTCCTCGATGAGCTGGGCGATGGGGGTCGCGTCGTGCGGGCGGGCGTCCACGCCGAACGAGTACGTCGAGCCGACCACGCCGAGCCCGAGCGTCATCATGAGCCGCTCGTTGCCGGCCTCGCCCATGAGCCGCGACATGGCGACCGAGCCGCCCGCGCCCAGGATGTTCGTGACCTGGATGTCGCCGCCGGTGATGTCGTCGCGGTCCAGCACGCCGACGGCGGCTCGGCCGGTCTGGTCGTAGCCGCCACCGGGGCTGTTGGGGATCCACATGTCGAGGTCGGTCGAGTCGTCGCCGCGCGTGACGCCGCAGGCGGCGGAGGCCGCCACGAGGGTCGTGGCGAGGGCGGCGGCGACGGCGGTGCGCAGGCCGCGTCGTCGGCGGGATGTCGTCGTCGACACCGGGTACTCCAGACTGTCGGTGCTGCGGGGCGGCTGTGCCCCGGGTGAGATCGTCACAGGCGACCGTGGGGCGCGTCATCATTGGGCAACCAAAGGAGGTTGTGGAACTTGCGGTCACGAGGTTCGCGGGGCACCCGGCGGCACCTGACGCTCGGCGGTCAGGTGCTGGCGCTGCAGCTCGCCGTGCTGCTCGTGGTGGTCGCCGCGGCCGCCGTCGTCTTCCTCGGGCAGGCGGACGCCGCGTACCGGGACGACCGCGCGGACCGCCTCGAGGTGGCCGCGGAGGGACTGGCCGGCATCCCGGCGGTGCAGGCGACGCTCGCCGCCGACGCGCCCGACATGCAGGCGCTGGCGTTCTACCTGCAGACCCGCGCGGCCTTCGTCGACGCCCGCAACGCCTACGTCACCGACCTGGACGGCCGCATCGTCGTGGCGACGGACCCCACGCGCGCCGGGGAGCACCTCCCGCTGCCGGCCGACGCCGGCCAGGTCGCGGGGAGTGGCGACGTGGACGACGTCGACGGCCGGTCGATCGCCGCGTGGGTGCCGGTCTACGGGGGCGAGACGCCGCACCCCGTGGCCGTCGTCGTGCTGGCCGACCCGTACCCGCCGCTGACGGAGCGGCTCTCGGACGCCGGCGGTGACGTGCTCGTCGTGCTCGGCATCGGCACCGCGCTCGCGGCGGCCGGGTCGTGGCTGCTGGCGCGCCTGGTCAAGCGGCGCACGCGCGGCCTGGAGCCCGCGCAGATCGCGGCGCTGGCGGACCACCGCGAGGGCGTGCTGCGCTCGATCCGCGAGGGGGTCGTCGTCGTGGGCGACGACGGCGCCGTGAGCCTCATGAGCGACAGTGCGCGCGAGCTGCTGGGGATCCCCGCCGGCGCGCCCGACCCGACCGGGCGCCGCCTGGAGGACCTGGGCCTCGACGCCGCCGTCCTGGACCTGCTGCGCGGCACCGACGAGGTGCACGACGCCGTCCTCGTCGCGGGCGACACCGTGCTGGTGCTCAACCGCCGCCGCGTGCTGCACGACGGCCGCCCGGCCGGCACGGTGACCACGCTGCGCGACCGCACCGAGCTGCTCGCGCTGCAGAGCGAGCTGCACGCGCGCGAGAGCGTCACGGAGACGCTGCGCGCGCAGACGCACGAGTTCAGCAACCAGCTGCACACCGTCTCCGGGCTGATCGAGCTGGGGGAGTACGACGAGGTGGGGCGGTTCGTCGAGCGGATCACGCGGCGCCGGGCCGACCTCAGCGACGTCGTGACGACGCGGGTCGCCGACCCGGCGGTGGCGGCGCTGCTCATCGCCAAGGCGGCGCTCGCGGACGAGCGGCACGTGGAGCTCGTCGTCGACCCGGGCAGCGCGCTGCCGCGCCTCGACCCGGACCTGTCCGCGGACGTGGGCACCGTGCTCGGCAACCTCGTGGACAACGCCGTCGACGCCGCGGCGTGGGCCGCGGGCCCGGACGCGCACGGAGTCACGGGGCCGGCCATGGTGCGGGTGCGCCTGGCGCTGGACGGGCCCGCGCACGACGTCCTCGTCGAGGTCGCGGACACCGGTCGCGGCGTGCCGCCCGAGGAGGCGGACGCGATCTTCCGGCGCGGCTGGAGCACGAAGCCGCACGGCGCGACCGGCCGGGGCGTGGGCCTCGCGCTGGTGCACGTGCTGGCCCAGCGCCGCGGCGGGCAGGTGACGGTGCACAATGGCGGCGCTCGTGAGGGCGGCGGCGACCGCCAGGGGGCCGTGTTCATCGCACGCCTGCCGCAGGCCGTCACGGGCACCGGACGGACCGAGCAGGGGGTGCAGCAGGCGTGAGCCTCGACGTGCTGGTGGTGGAGGACGACTTCATGGTCGCGTCCATCCACCGCCGCTTCGTGGAACGGGTCCCGGGGTTCCGGGTGGTGGGGGAGGCGCACTCGGGCGCCGACGCCCTCGCCGCCGTCGAGGCCCTGCGCCCCGACCTCGTGCTGCTCGACGTGCACCTGCCCGACATGAGCGGCATCGAGGTGCTGCGCCGCCTGCGCGCCGCGGGCCACGACCTCGGCGTCATCGTCATCACCGCCGCCCGCGAGGCCGACACGGTGCGCGCCGCCGCGGCCGGCGGGGCGGCGCACTACCTCGTCAAGCCGTTCGCGTCCGAGGACCTCACGGCGCGCCTCCAGGAGTTCCGCCGCGCCCGCGCCGCGCTGGAGGGGCTGGACGACGACGGCGTCGCGGGCAGCCCGGCCGACATCCAGGCCGACATCGACGCGGTCTTCGCCCGCCCGCCGCAGGCGACGCCGCGCGAGCCCCTGCCCAAGGGCCTCAGCCAGGAGACGGCGGACGCCGTGCTCGCCGCGCTCGCGGACGGCGCGGAGCTCAGCGCCACCGAGTGCGCCGACGCCGTCGGCGTCAGCCGGGTCAGCGCCCGCCGCTACCTGGAGCACTTCGCGACGGCGGGGCGCGCCGCGGTGCGCCTCAACTACGGCACCGCGGGGCGCCCCGAGCGCCGCTACCGGCTGCGCTGAGCCGGCAGCGGCGCCACCGGGCGATCGGGTCGCTCAGGAGACCGAGCCCGGCCCATACACGAACGCCTCGGTCATGCCGCCCTCGACGAGGTCCACGCGGGCGCACGCGGCGCCGTCGTCGACCACCTCGGTCGTCGGCACCTCGTACTCCTCGTCCGCGTACACCTCGTCGACGACGGCACGGGCCTCGTCGAGCGGGACGCACTCGTCCACGATCCGTTCGCGCAGGGCGTCGATCGTCGGGTCGTCACCGGGGCCGTGGAGCTGCTCGAACGGGTCGTCGGACGCGAAGAGGACGATCTGCCGGTCCCCGGCGTGCACCTCGCCGTCGGAGCACGACGGCACGGCGCCGGGCTCGGCGTCGGGCGCCGGGTCGGACTCCGGCGTGACCACCGTCCAGTCCTGCAGGCCCAGCCGGTCGATCTCGCCCTCCGCCCAGGCGACGGCCTCGGGGACCGTGCGGCACCCGCTCCGGCCGCCGTCGACCGTGTCGGCCACGCTCCGCTGCAGCTCGACGACGCCGCCCTCGACCGCCCGCGTGCCCTCCAGGCGCTGTACGCCCTCGGGCACCTGGTCGGCGGGCGCGACGATCGTCTGGCCGTCCCACGCGAAGGCGACGGGGTCGTCGATCGGTGGCAGCCCCTCCGCGGCGAGAAGCGTGGTGCAGTCGGCGTACGGGTCGCCGGTGATCCACGAGCCGGCGGCGTCGAGGTTCAGCCCCTCGGCCGTGTCCTCGTCCCAGACGTGCACGCAGGTGACGCCCTCGCCGCTGGAGCCCTGGAACGCCTGGATCGCCGCGTACGCGACGCCGCCGCCGGTGAGGACGGCGGCCAGACCGATCGCCACCGCGCCGCGGCGCCCGAGCCGCCGGCGCCGGGGGAGCGGTCCGTCGGCGGTGGGGAGGGTCGGCGCCGTCGCGCCGTCGGTGCTCGTCATGGTGATCTCCTCGCGCAGGGCGGCGAACGCCGCCTCGTCGACGGCCTCGAGGTCCGCCCGGCGGGCGGGGTCCGCGGCGCCCAGCCGCTTCATCAGGTCGCTCATCAGGCCTCCTCGGTTCCGGGGCGGGCTGGTGCCCACCTGCTGATCACCTGTCCGGCCGCGTCGGTGCGTTGCTCTGCCGGCTCGGTGCGCCGCACGCGGGGGACGTCGTCCGACGCGGCGAGGGCGGCGAGCTGGTCGGCCAGCCGCCGCCGGGCGCGGTGCAGCCGGACGCGCACCGTGGCGCGGGAGACGCCGAGCACGAGGGCGATCTCGTCCCGTGCCAGCTCCTCCCAGGCGACCAGCCGCAGCAGCTCCTGGTCCTCGTCGCCGAGGCGCGCGAGCGCCCGCTCGACGTCGGTGACGTCGCCGTCACCGGGCGGCGCCACCGCCTCGACGACCTCGGCCCGCAGGCGGTCCGCGAGGGCGAGGCGGCGCCTCGTGCCCCGGTGGTGGTTCGCCAGGACGCGGCGCGCCACGCCGAACATCCATGGGCGCGCGTCGGTCCCGGAGGGAACGTCCTCGATGCGCCGCCAGGCGACGAGGAAGGCCTCGGCGACGACGTCGGCGGCGTCCGCGGGATCGGCGACGCGCCGCACCGCATAGGCGAGCAGCGCGCGGTGGGTGGCCTCGAAGAGCGCGGTGAAGCGCGCCTCGTGGTCGGGCGGTTCGGGGGCTGGCATCGGTGGCCCTTCGGCAGGGAGACGGTGACGACGGGGTCATGTCCGGCTCGGGTCAGAGCGTTGCGGGCTCTTTCGGTGACCGGTCGTCGCCCAGCACGCGCGCCGTGATGCGGGGCAGCGCGTCGGTCAGGGCCGCGGGCCGCGGGGTGCGGGTGACGAGCGTGACCCGCACCGTCCCGGGGACCGGCGACGGCACGACCCGGTCGCCCGGCGCGGCGTACCAGCGGGCGGTGAGCTCGGGCATGAGCGCGGGGCAGCCCAGCTCGCGCGCGATGCGGAGGGTGGCCTCGGTGGTGGGGCCGCGGCGCGGGACGGCGCCCAGCGCGGACAGCCGCCGGTGCGTGGCCTCGCCCGCCAGGTCGATGAGGCTGTACACGACCGTGCGGCCCGCGAACGGCCGGCTGCCCTCGGCGAGCGGGGCCGCGCCGTCGGGCAGCACGACGACGCGCGGCGACTCGCCCAGCGGTGTGCGCTGCAGGCCGCGCGGCACCACGATCTGCTCCGCGACGGTGACGATCGCGGCGTCCAGGGTGCCCTCGTGCACCTGCCGCACGAGGTTCGGTCCGTGGTCCACCTCCGGCAGGATCGTGACCTCGGGCAGCTCGAGCTCGACGGCGGTCAGCACCATCGGGCTGAGCGCCTGGATGGTGCCGACCGACAGGGTGGGCGCGGCGACGGCGGCGAGCACCTGGTCGGGCAGGGCGTCCAGCTCCGCGAGGAACCGCGCGGCCAGGCGCGCGAGCTCCCGGCCCGCCGGGGTGGGTCGGGCCCCGGTGGTGTCGCGGTCGAACAGGGGCGTGCCGAGGCGCCGCTCCAGCGTGGCCAGACGGCGGCTCGCGGACGGCTGCGCGACGAGCAGCTCGCGCGCAGCGGCGCCCACGGAGCCGTGCCGTGCGACCGCCTCGGCGAGCTGCAGGTCTTCCACGGTCAGACGAGAGGTCATGCCTCCAGCGTATGAGCGAGACGCCCGGGTCGCCGTCTACCGACGCCGCTGCTGGCCGCCGAAGATCGAGGCATGCGTCGTCCCCTCCTCATCCTCACCGCGATCACCTTCCTCACCTGGGTGGGTGCGCGGGTCACCGCCGTCGCGCTGCCGCTCGTCGCCCTCGCCGAGACGGGGGAGGCGTGGGCCACCGGCCTCGTGGGCGGCATGTCCGGGCTGCCGCTGCTGACGGTCGGCTGGTGGGGACGCGGCCTGCGCGAGCGGCTGGTGTCCGGGCGCGCCCTCGCCGTCGTCATGCTGGTGCAGGCCGCCGGCCTCGCGATCGTGCCGGTCGCGGCCCTCGTCGGCCACGTGGGCGCGGTGAGCCTGTGCGCATCGGGCCTGGTGACCGGCGTCGCCGGCGCGCTGCTCGGGCCCGCGGAGCGCGCCCTCGTCGCCGACCTCGCCGACGCCGGGCACGACGACGCCGGGCACGACGACGCCGACGGGACGGGCGGCACGGCCGCCCGCTGGCTCGCGTGGCAGGACCTCGCCCACCGGGTGTCGATGATCTTCGCGCCCCCGCTTGGCGCCTGGCTGGTCGTGGCGTGGGGCGCGGAACCCCTGCTGTGGTGCCAGGCCGCCGTCGTCCTCGTCGGGGCCGCGGCGATGCTGGGTGTCCCGCGGGCGGGCGCGCGCACGACCGGCCGGAGCGAGGCGGGGCCGACGCCGGTGCTCGCCGTCCTGCGCGCCCACCCGCAGGTCGCGGTGGGCGTCGTCGCGGCCGGCGTCGGCGGCCTGTGCTGGTTCGGCTTCACCCTCGGGCTGGCCGTGCTCGGCGTGGAGCACGGGATGCCGGGCGCGCTCGTCGCGGCCGGGATGAGCGGCTACGGCGCGACGTCGGTCCTGGCGTCGCTGGTGGCGCCGCTGGTCGTCGACCGGCTGCCGCGCCTCGCGACGGCGGTCGGGACGTGGGCGGTGCTCGGCCTGGCGTTCGCGGCGCTCCCGGCGGTGGTGCCGAGCCTGGCGGGCGTCGCGCTCGTGTCCGCCGTCGGCGGCCTGGCGACGCCGTTCGGGATCGCCGCGCTCAACGCGTTGATCAGCGAGCGGACCTCCGGGCCCGAGCGGCGGGCCGCGTTCACGGCGGAGACCGTGCTGCACTCGGGCGGCGCGTCGCTGGGGCTGCTCGTCGGCGGTGCGGTCATCGGATGGGTCGGGGCGGGGCCCGCGCTGGTCGCGACCGGCGTCGTGCAGGTCGCGGCCGCCGTCGTCGGGCTGCTGGCTGCCCGGACCCTCGGTGTCCGCGCGCGGGCGACGGCCGAGATGCCGGTCGCCGCCGTCAGCGGCTGAGGGGCGCCGCGTCCGGCTCGGGCTCGTCGAAGGCGGCGCGAGCCGTCTCGACGTCGGGCAGGACGGACGTGGACCAGGCCAGCAGGGCGTCGACGAGGTCCTGGAGCGTGCTGCCCAGCGCCGAGACGCGGTACTCGACGGCGACCGGGCGCGAGCTGAGGAGCGTCCGCTCGACCATGCCGTTGCGCTCGAGCCGCCGGAGCGTCGCGGTGAGCGACTTCTGGGTCACGGCGGGGACGCTGCGGCGCAGCTCGTTGAACCGTTGCGGACGCTCGCAGAGCGACTCGAGCACCTGCAGCGACCACTTGTCGAGCACCTGGTCGAGGAGCTCACGGTGGGCGGGCGTCAGGGCGGCGGGGGCGGTCTCGTGCACGACACCTAGTCTCGTTGAAGTGGCCTGAGGCGACCAGGTAGACATCGGATACCTGCCCGCACCACCGGAAGGACCCGCCATGACCGTCGACCTCCGCACCCCGCCCGGCATGTTCCAGCCCGTCCCGTACCACCACGTCGCCGTCGGTACCGGCGCGCGCCACGTGCACGTGGCCGGGCAGGTCGCCCGGGACGCCGAGGGGCGGCCGGTGGCCGCCGACGACCTGGCCGGGCAGGTCGCGCAGGCCCTGCGCAACACCGCCCGCGGTCTCGCCGGTGCGGGCGCAGGGTTCGACGACGTCGTCCGCCTGCGCTTCCTCGTGGTGGGCTGGCAGCCGGAGAAGTACGGCGATCTCGCGGCAGGGATCGAGGAGGTCGTCGAGGAGCTCGGCATCCCGCAGCCGTGGCCGCCCGCGACGCTCGTCGGCGTGGAGAGTCTCTTCGAGCCCGACGTGCTCGTCGAGGTCGAGGCCACCGCGGTGCTCGACTGACGGCCGAGGTCGCCCGGGATGAAACCCTGGGGTCATGCGTCTCCTCCTGCTGCGACACGGCCAGACCCCCTCCAACGTGGCGGGCCTGCTCGACACCGGGGCGCCCGGCCCCGGGCTGACCCCGCTGGGCGAGCAGCAGGCGGCCGCCGTGCCGGCCGCGCTGCAGGAGCGGCGGATCGACGCGCTCGCCGTGTCGTCGCTGCTGCGGACGTCGCTCACCGCCGGCCCCCTGGCCGGTGCCCGCGGCTTGCGCCCCACCGTGCTCGACGGGCTGCGCGAGGTCGAGGCCGGCTCCCTCGAGATGTCGGCGGACCTCGACGACCACCACACCTACCTCGAGACCGTGTTCGCCTGGTCGCGCGGCGACCGGTCGCGGCGCATGCCCGGCGGGCCCGACGGCGACGCGTTCCTCGCCCGGTTCGACGACGCCGTCGCGGCGCTCGCGGCGGACCACCACGACGTCGTCCTCGCCGTCTCGCACGGCGCCGCCATCCGCTCGTGGTCCGGCGCGCGCGTCCGCGGCCTCGACGTCGAGGAGCTGGCGCACACCCCGCTCGCCAACACCGGCCTCATCGAGGTCGAGGGCGACCCGGCGTCCGGCTGGCGGCTGGTGGACTGGCGGCGGGAGCCCGTCGGAGGCGAGCGGCTCGACGCCGTCGTCGGCAACGACCCCACCGGCGAACCGGTCGACGACTGACGGGGCGGCTCACCCCACCAGGCTCGCGGCGAGGGTGACGATCATCCCGAGCCCCAGCAGCCCGAGGACACCGCCGGCCGCCCGGGTCAGCCACGGCAGGAGGCGGGCCAGGCGCGCGAGCGCCCGCTCGGAGCCCAGCGCGACGGCGACGAACAGGTCCCACGCCAGCACGACGGCCACCATCCAGGCGCCGTAGAACACGCGGGCGCCGGCGGACGCGGCGGTGAGGGTGGCCGCGAGGCTGACGTAGAACAGCGCGTTCTTCGGGTTGAGGAGCCCGGACGCGAGGCCGAGACCGAGGTTGCGCGTCCACGAGGCGGGACCGCCCCAGGCCCCGGCGGCCAGGTCGACGTCGACCGGGGCGCGCAGGAACGCGACCCCCATGACGACGAGGAACGCGCCGCCCGCCCCCTGGACCGCCAGCAGCACCGCGGGGCTCGTGACCACCGACAGCCCGGCGAACGCCCCGGCGACGAAGACGCCGTTCGCGCAGGCGATCCCGACGCACGCGCCGCTCGCGCTGCGCCAGCCGCTGGTCATCGTGGTGCGGGCGATCAGGAAGAAGTCGACCCCGGGGATCAGCAGGGCGAGAAAGTGCGCGACGGCGACGGCGAGGAACTGCTCCATGCGCCCCAGGCTGGGCGAGGCGCACCGTGATGGTCTTGAACGAGATTGCGCACGTGTGGATCGCCGGCGGTGGGGCCGAGCGGCTGCGGGGCAGCCGCGGCGTCAGCGCCGGTAGGCGCCGGGCGTGGCAGCCACGTGGGCCCGGAACACCCGGTGGAAGTGGCTCTGGTCGGCGAACCCGAGCGCGTGGGCGGTCTCGGCGAGCGGTCTGCCTGCGCGCAGCATCGCCCGCGCGGCGGTGACCCGGTCGTTGTGGCGCCATGCCACCGGGGTGAGCCCGGTCGCCCGCTTCATCGTCCGCACCAGCGCGTACCGGTCCATCCCCGCGACGGCGGCCAGCTCGTCGAGGGCCGGGTTCGACGCGTCCTCGTGCAGCCGGGCGAGAACCGGGCCCAGGCGCTCCAGCAGCGCGTCGTCCGTGACGGGATCGATCCGGAGGTGCGCCGACGTCGTCGCGCACGCCCGCAGGGCGTGGCGGAAGGCCTCCGCGACCCGCCCGCCGTCGACCGGGCTCCCGTCGCCGGACGCGAACAGCAGGTCCTCCACGGCGCGCACCCGGTGGTAGGCGTCGGGGGCGCGCAGGACGGTGATTCCCGTCAGGAGGGCGGCCGACCCGGCGGGCAGCAGTCCCGCGACCCAGTCCTGGTCGGCGTGGATCATCCCGTACTCCCAGCGGCCCCGGTCCGGGTTGCAGGAGTGCACGTGCCCGGCGGGGACGAGGATCACGTCGCCGGCCGCGAGCGGCACAGGGCCGCCGTCCGCGCCGGTGAACGTCGTCGTGCCGGCGTCGATCAGCCCGACCGAGAACCGGTCGTGCGAGTGCGGGCGGTAGCACGCGGCGTCCTGGCAGGACCGCCGCGCCTCCAGCTGCGGCAGCGCCGCGTCACGCCAGAACTCGGTCATCGACGCCGACCGTACGGCATCGTCGAGCGGCTCAGCGCCGTCGCTGCCCGCGACCCCACCGGCGAACCGGTGGACGACCGACCGACCGGACGGACGAGCGGGCTACGGCCGGTCGACGGCGAGCCGGGCGATCGTGCGCTCGAGCTCCCGGACCGAGTCGCTGCCGCCGTGCCCGTCGCCGAGCACGACGAGCTCGCTGCCGGGCCAGGCGCGATGGACGCGCCACGCCGTCACGAGCGGGCTGGAGACGTCGTGCCGGCCGTGGATCAGCACGCCCGGCAGGTGGGCGATGCGGTCCATGCGGCCCAGGATCTCGTCCCCGCCGAAGCCGGAGTGCGACCAGTAGTGGGTGACGAGCGTGGCCAGCACGTCGCGGACGGGCGGGTCCTGCCAGCGCGGGTCGGGCCGCCACCCCGGGCCGAGCGAGACGTGCACGTCCTCCCACCGGCCCCAGGCCTCGGCCGCTCGGGCGCGGACGTCGGGTGACGGGTCGCGCGTCGCGCGGGCGTACGCGTCCACGACGCGCTCCCCGGGAGCGCGGTCGACGGCACCGGCGAACCGTTCCCACTCCTCGGGGAAGACGCGGCCCATGGCCTCGGTGATCCACTCGACCTCGGCCGTGGAGGTGTTCGTCACGGCGAACAGCGCGACCCCGGTGACGTGGTCCGGGTGCGCCTGGGCGTAGGCGAGCGCCAGGGTGGCGCCCCAGGAGGCGCCCGTCACCGTCCACCGCTCGACGCCGAGATGGCGGCGCAGCGCCTCGATGTCCTCGATCTGGGCCGCGGTGGTGTTGCGGTCGAGCAGGTCGAGGCGCTCCGTGGCGAGCGGTCGGCTGCGCCCGCACCCCCGCTGGTCGAACGCGATCGACTGCTGCACGAGGGGGTCGATCCGTCGCCCGTGCGCGTCGCCCGCCCCGCTCCCCGGGCCGCCGTGCAGCCAGAGCACGGCCGGCCCGGCGGGGTTCCCCACTGCCTCGTAGTACAGCTCGTTGCCGTCGTCGACGCGCAGACGCCCGCTCCGGGCCGGGACAGGGGAGGGCATGCCCTGACCGTAGCGGTCGACGACCTACGTCGACGGGCGAACGGTGCCAGCATGCTCCGCATGACGACGGTGACGCTGCGCCCGATGACCCCGGCCGAGTTCGACGAGTGGCAGGACGGGTTGGCCGCGGACTACGCGGCGGAGCAGGTCGCCGCGGGCCGGTGGCCGTACGAGGGAGCGGTACGGCGCGCCCGCGACGAGTCGGCGCGGCTCCTGCCGCAGGGGCCGGCCACGGAGCGGATGCTCGTCCGGCTGGCCGTGGACGCCGGCGGCGCACCGGTCGGCCGCTCCTGGGTGGCGCTGGACCCGCCGCAGGGCCTGCCGGGCATCGCGTTCCTCTACGACATCGAGGTCGTCGAGTCGCGGCGAGGCCAGGGCCTGGGTCGTGCCCTGCTGGAGGCGACGGAGGACGCCGCCCGGCAGGCGGGCGCCACGGCTCTGGAGCTGAACGTCTTCGGGCGCAACGCCGCGGCCGTCGCGCTCTACGACTCGGCGGGGTACGCCGTCGTCACGCAGCAGATGCGCAAGGCGCTCTGAGCGGTGGCCGCCGGGGAGGGCGCGGAGGTGCTCAGGCGAGCGGGCCCAGGTCCATGCCCATGACGGTGCGGACGGGGACGGCTCCGGTGGTGTCGTCGGCGACGTGCCGCATGCCGAGCTTCTCCGCGACCTGCAGCGACGCGGCGTTGTCGGGGTGGACGTAGCTCTGCTCGTTCCAGGCGATCCACGCCGCCGCCTCGTCGCGGGTCAACCCCCTGATTCTCGTCGTGACCCGACTCCGCGCGACACTGGGGGGAGCACTATCTGCCAAGACGAGGAGTACCAGGTGCCCCAGGGAACAGTCCGATGGTTCGACGCCGACCGAGGGTTCGGCTTCATCGACCTCGGGAACGATGCGGAGGACCTGTTCGTGCATGCGTCCGAGATCCTCGGCGAGGACGGGCCGAAGCAGCTGCGCGAGGGACAGGCCGTCGAGTTCGAGGTGGGCGAGGGCGACCGCGGCCCGCAGGCGCGCCGCGTCCGCGTCACGGGTGAGCGGGCCGCCGACGCGCCCGTGGGCGTGCTCGGCACCGTGAACTGGTACGAGCCGGCCAAGGGATACGGCTTCGTCACGCCCGACAGCGGCCGCGGCGAGGTCTTCGTGCACAGCTCGGCCATCGTCACCGGCGGCGTGATCTCCGAGGGACAGCGCGTGGCGTTCCTCGTCGTCGACGGCGAGAAGGGGCCGCAGGCGGACCACCTGCTGCCGCTCGCGTCGGAGGCGGCGGCGCCGTCGTCCGACGGCGGGGACGGCACCGTGTCCTGGTTCGACGACGTCAAGGGCTTCGGGTTCATCGCGCCCGACGCGGGCGGCGGGGACGTCTTCGTCCACGTGAACGCGCTGGGCCCGGGCCTCACCGGCCTGTCCGAGGGCGCCCGCGTGACGTTCGACGTCGTCGACGGGGACAAGGGCCCGAACGCCCGCGACGTGCGCCTCGTGCGCGGCTCGGGACGTGACCGCGACCGTGACCGTGACCGTGACCGGGGGGACCGCGGCCGGTCGGGTCGCCCCGCGGCGTCCGGCGGTCCGGTGCGCGGGGGCGAGGGCACCGTCGCGCGCTACGACGCGGACCGCGGCTTCGGCTTCATCACCCCCGACGCCGGGGGCGCGGACCTGTTCGTGCACGTGTCGGTCGTGCAGGGCGGCGAGTTCCTGGAGGAGGGCGACCGGGTCCGCTTCAAGGTGCGCCAGAGCGACCGCGGGCCGCAGGCCGACCGCGTCGAGCTGATCTGAGCGGCCGTCCGCCCAGCGCCTCCGCCCCGGCTGTTCGCTCACGGCGAACAGCCGGGGCCACCTGGGGGAATATCGACGCCCCGAGCAAGGTTGAGCCATGCAGACTCAACTTTGGCGCCCGCGGTTTGCGAGGCGGCGACGCCGAGATTTACGTTGAGTGCAGTTGACTCAACCTCGGGCGCACAGGCGCCCGGACGTACGCATGGAGGCAGCACACATGGCTCGAGCAGTCGGTATCGACCTGGGTACCACCAACTCGGTGGTCGCCGTCCTGGAGGGCGGCGAGCCCACCGTCATCGCGAACGCGGAGGGGTCGCGCACGACGCCGTCCGTCGTCGCGTTCTCCAAGACCGGCGAGGTCCTCGTCGGTGAGGTGGCCAAGCGCCAGGCGGTCACCAACGTCGACCGCACCATCTCGTCGGTCAAGCGCCACATGGGCACCGACTGGTCGGTCGAGATCGACGACAAGAAGTACACCGCGCAGGAGATCTCGGCGCGCGTGCTCGGCAAGCTCAAGCGTGACGCCGAGGAGTACCTGGGCGAGCCCGTCACCGACGCGGTCATCACCGTCCCGGCGTACTTCAACGACGCCGAGCGCCAGGCGACCAAGGACGCCGGCCAGATCGCGGGCCTCAACGTGACGCGCATCGTCAACGAGCCCACCGCGGCGGCCCTCGCCTACGGCCTGGAGAAGGGCAAGGAGGACGAGCTCATCCTGGTCTTCGACCTGGGCGGCGGCACGTTCGACGTCTCGCTCCTCGAGGTCGGCAAGGACGAGGACGACTTCTCCACCATCCAGGTGCGCGCCACGTCCGGCGACAACCGCCTCGGCGGCGACGACTGGGACCAGCGCATCGTGGACCACCTCATCAAGCAGGTGAAGAACAGCGCGGGCGTCGACCTGTCCAAGGACAAGATCGCCCTGCAGCGTCTGCGTGAGGCGGCCGAGCAGGCCAAGAAGGAGCTCTCGTCCGCGACGAGCACCAACGTGTCGATGCAGTACCTGTCGATGAGCGAGAACGGCCCCGTCCACCTGGACGAGAAGCTCACGCGGGCGCAGTTCCAGCAGATGACGCAGGACCTGATCGACCGCACCAAGGCGCCGTTCCACGCGGTCATCCGCGACGCCGGCATCTCGGTCTCCGACATCGACCACGTCGTGCTCGTGGGTGGTTCCACCCGCATGCCGGCCGTGACCGAGGTCGTCAAGGAGCTCACCGGCGGCCGCGAGCCCAACAAGGGCGTCAACCCGGACGAGGTCGTCGCCGTGGGCGCGGCCCTGCAGGCCGGCGTCATCGGCGGCGAGCGCAAGGACGTGCTGCTCATCGACGTCACCCCGCTCTCCCTCGGCATCGAGACCAAGGGCGGCGTGATGACCAAGCTCATCGAGCGCAACACGGCCATCCCGACCAAGCGCAGCGAGATCTTCTCCACGGCGGAGGACAACCAGCCGTCCGTGGCGATCCAGGTCTTCCAGGGCGAGCGCGAGTTCACCCGCGACAACAAGCCGCTGGGCACGTTCGAGCTCACCGGCATCGCCCCGGCGCCGCGCGGCGTCCCGCAGATCGAGGTCACCTTCGACATCGATGCGAACGGCATCGTGCACGTGTCCGCCAAGGACCGCGGCACGGGCACCGAGCAGTCGATGAAGATCACCGGCGGGTCGGCCCTCCCCAAGGAGGACATCGACCGCATGGTGAAGGACGCCGAGGAGCACGCGGCCGAGGACAAGAAGCGTCGCGAGGAGGCGGAGACCCGCAACCAGGCCGAGGCGTTCGCGTACTCGATGGAGAAGCAGATCGCGGACAACCGCGACAAGCTCCCCGCCGAGGTCGTGACCGAGGTGGAGGCCGACATCGCCGGCGTCAAGACCGCCCTGGAGGGCGAGGACGCCGACGCCGTGAAGACCGCGTACGAGAAGCTCGGCGCGTCCTCGCAGAAGATCGGCCAGGCGCTCTACGCCACGGCCGAGCAGGAGCAGGCCGCGGGCAGCACCGAGGCCGCCGACGACGACGCCGCCTCCGCGGCGGGCGCGACGTCCGCCCCGGACGAGGACGTGGTCGACGCCGAGATCGTCGACGACGAGGACGACAAGAAGTGACGGACGAGAACACGCAGGGGACCCCCGAGCCCGAGGGCTCGGGGGAGACCCCGTTCCAGTTCACGGACAAGCGGAAGGTCGACCCGACGTCCGGGGAGGCCCGGGATGCGTCCGGCGCCGCCGGCGACCAGGGCACGCCCGACAGCTCCGACCCGCTCGCGGCGCTCGACTTCGAGCCCGAGGGCGAGGCCGCCGAGAGCGCCGAGGTCCTCCAGGCCAAGGCGGAGGCGGCGCAGCACCTGGACGCGCTGCAGCGCGAGCGGGCGTCGTTCACGAACTACCGCAACCGGTCGCTGCGCGACCAGGAGGCGGCGCGCACCCAGGGCACGCAGGACGTGCTCGCGGCGCTGCTGCCGGTGCTCGACGACATCGAGCGCGCCAAGCAGCACGCCGAGCTGTCCGGGCCCATGGCGGCCATCGCGGAGAAGCTCGACGCGTCGCTGGCGAGGTTCGGCGTCGAGCGGTTCGGCACCGTCGGGGAGGAGTTCGACCCGAACGTCCACGAGGCGCTCATGCACAACGTGGACCCCGAGGCGACGGCGACCACCGTCGCGATGGTGGTCGAGCCCGGCTACCGGATCGGCGAGCGGGTCGTCCGCGCCGCCCGCGTGGGCGTCGTCGGCCCCGAGTGACACCACCCGCGAGATCGACCTGCCCGTCGTGAGACCGACCCACCGAGGGTCGATCTCACGACGGGTGGGTCGATCTCGCGGACAATGACAGGAAGGAGGGCGTCGTGACAGGTCAGGACTGGATCGAGAAGGACTTCTACTCCGCTCTCGGCGTCCCCAAGGACGCGGACGACGCGGCCATCAAGAAGGCGTACCGCAAGCTCGCGCGCCAGTACCACCCGGACCAGAACCCGGGCGACGCGTCGGCGGAGGCGAAGTTCAAGGAGATCGGCGAGGCGTACGCCGTGCTGTCCGACTCCGAGCAGCGCCAGCAGTACGACGCCGTGCGCGCCATGGCCGGCGGCGGCGCCCGCTTCGCGGCGGGCCCGGGCGGCGGCGGCAACGGCTTCGAGGACGTCTTCGGCTCGATGTTCGGCGGCGGCGCCGGCCCGAACGTGCGGTACCAGCAGTACCCGCAGGGCGGCGCGGGTGGCGGGGGCTTCGAGGACATCCTCAGCTCCATGCTCGGCGGCCAGGGCGGCTTCCGCGGCGGCCGGCAGCGCGCCGGCTTCACGACGCCGCAGAAGGGCCCGGACGTCGCGGCCGAGACCACGCTGCCGTTCCGCACGGCGGTGGAGGGCGCCACCGTGGAGTTCACGGTGGACGGTCGCAAGGTCAAGACGAAGATCCCCGCCGGGGTGAACGACGGCCGCAAGCTGCGCATCCGCGGCAAGGGGCGCCCGGGCTCGGGCGGCGGCGACGCCGGCGACCTCGTGGTCACCGTGCACGTCGCGCCGCACCCGGTGTTCACGCTCGACGGCGCGAACCTGCGCATGACGGTCCCCGTGACGTTCGCGGAGGCCGCGCTGGGCACGACGGTCGAGGTGCCGACGCTCGACGGGCACACCGTGAGGCTCAAGGTGCCGGCGGGCACGCCCACCGGGCGCGTGCTGCGGGTCAAGGGCCGCGGCGTCAGGACCGCGAAGTCGCAGGGCGACCTGCTGGTCACGGTCCAGGTGGCCGTGCCGCAGAAGCTCAGCAAGAAGGCGAAGGAGGCGCTCGAGGCGTTCGCCGCCGAGAGCGACCACGAGGACGTCCGGGCGGGGCTCGCGCAGCGCGCGGCCGAATGACGCGGCCTGTGGTGCGGCGGCGAGGGAGGTAGCGATGGTCACCGAGGACGCGCCGGTGCTGACCGTGTCGCAGGCGGCCCGGCTCGCGGGCATGCACCCGCAGACGCTCCGCCAGTACGACCGCCTCGGGCTGGTCACGCCGCGCCGCACCGCCGGGCGCGGCCGCCGCTACTCCCAGCGCGACGTCGCACGCCTGCTCGAGGTGCAGCGCCTCGCGCAGGTCGAGGGCATCAACCTCGCCGGGATCCGGCGCATCCTCGACCTGCAGGAGCACGTCGCCCAGCTCGAGGGGCGGCTCGCCGCGCTCGCGATGCAGCCCGGCGGCCGGGTGTTCACGGCCGGGACGACGGGTGACGTCGTGGTGGTGCGCCGCGGTCAGCGCGTGCGCCGGGTGGAGCGGGCCGACCTCGAGCCCGAGGAGGGCGCGCTGGTGCTGTGGCGCCCGCACCGCCGCGGCTGAGCGGATTTTCGCAACGCAATTCTTCTCTTATTCGAGAATCAATTGGCAAGGCTTTCCTCACTGAATTCGACGGCGAATTCGCTGTGCATATTCCTACGAAAGGAATATCGTGGTTCGTAGGCGGCGAGAGCCGGCGTCGAGCGACGGAGGAGCACGCGATGAGCACGCTGATGGAGATGCCCGAGGTCACCGAGTGCACCGTCGATGGCTGCGGCTACAACCACGACCACGGCTGTCACGCCGGCGCGGTCACGATCGCCGGGCACACCGGTGACGCGTCGTGCGCCACGTTCATCCCGCTGAGCTCCAAGGGCGGGCTCGAGAAGGTCGTCGCCCACGTGGGCGCCTGCCAGCGCGGGGACTGCGTCCACAACTCCGACCTCGAGTGCGCGGCGTCGGCCATCCGCGTCGGGCCCGGCCCGGACGACGAGGGCCACGCCGACTGCCTCACGTACGCGACGCACTGACCTCGCGTTCGACGGGAGTCAGCGGGCCAGCTGCGTGAGCAGCTCGACGGCCGCGGCGTGCGACGTCGGGAGGCGCTCCACCCACACCCGGGTGGGGCGCCTCAGCGCGTCCCCGAGGCCCATGAGCGAGGCGTTGCGCTCGACCACGCCGCGGGTGGCCTTGGCCAGGTCGGGCACCCCCGTGTCACGGCGGGCCAGCACGGTGAACACGCCGTCGGTGAGCGCGGCCATCGGGTGGCCCTCCCCGAAGACCTGCTCGAGGGCGCGGCCCACGGTCGCGGAGCGCGCCGCACGGTCCCAGGGGGCGAGCCCGTCGACGGCGACGTCGACGACGACGAGGCAGTGGGTGTCCGGCACGCCCAGCTCCGCGCCGACGGCAGCGCCGTAGGTCTCGCGCAGCCGCTCAGCCAGGTACTCGCGGGTGGGCAGGCCGGAGCTGGGGTCGCGCAGCGTGCCGAGCGCCGGCTCGGAGTCCCGGCCGCGCACCCACCCGACGGCCACGGCGCGGATCGCGTCCGGGTCCGGCGGGAGGTGGGCGGAGCGGTACAGGCACTCGACGTCGTCCAGCGTCTCGCCGAGGCCGACGCCGGCCCGTCCGCGCGCCGCGCCGAGGCGGTGGGCGGCCGCGTGGGGGGAGCGGCCGTCGTCGAAGGCCTCGACGAGCGCGTCCACGGCAGGGTGGTACCAGTCGTCAGGGCGTAGCCACACCTCGGCGAGGCTCGTCGCGCGCCAGCGGTCGATCACGCCCGAGACGTCCTCGGGCGCGTCCGGGGGGCCGCTCGTGGACCGGTTCATGATGATGGGACCGCCATGGGCAGCCATCATGACGCAGTTGTGGGGCACTTTCACCGGCAGATGCCCCGGGATAGCCCTCTCCGCTGCCTGAGGCACGGAATCTCGCGGATCTCGCGCCGAAATTCACCCCCAGGGGGGTGCTCCGGGCGCGTAAAGTACGGGGGTCTGCGTGTGCCCCTTGTCGCGCAGCATCAGGTGCGGAGCGAGGTCGGCCATGACGGACGTCTACGTGGGGTCGGACGAC
Organism: Isoptericola sp. NPDC019482; assembly: GCF_040632295.1. Classification (NCBI taxonomy): domain Bacteria; kingdom Bacillati; phylum Actinomycetota; class Actinomycetes; order Micrococcales; family Promicromonosporaceae; genus Isoptericola; species Isoptericola sp. NPDC019482. The sequence continues at coordinate 170,535 of NZ_JBEYBQ010000003.1, read as the reverse complement.
TCGGCGCGTAGTGACGCCGAGCTGATCCTCGACGTGCGTGGCGGAGACCTCGAGGCGTTCGGGGCCCTGTACACCCGGCACGTCCCGGCGGCGCGGGCCGTGGCCCGGCAGTACGTCCGGTCGTCGGCCGACGCGGACGACCTGGTGTCCGAGGCGTTCCACCGCGTGCTCGACGTGCTGCAGCACGGCGGCGGCCCCGACGCGACCTTCCGGGCCTACCTGCTCACCGTGGTGCGGCGCCTCGCCGCCGACCTCGCGCGGGGCGTGAAGCGGACCCGCCCGACGTCCGACGACGGCACGTTCGAGGCCGCGCTCGGCCTGGTGGACCCCACCGACGTCGCCACGTTCGAGGGCTTCGAGCACTCCGTGGTGAAGAACGCCTACCAGGCGCTGCCGGAGCGCTGGCAGGCCGTGCTCTGGTACACGGAGATCGAGGGGCGCGCGCCGGCGGAGGTGGCGCCGATCCTCGGGCTCACGCCCAACGGGGTGTCCGCCCTCGCCTACCGGGCCCGCGAGGGGCTGCGGGTGGGCTACCTGCAGGAGCACCTCACGCACGCGCCCACCGGCGGCTGCCGCGTGGTGAACCCGCTGCTCGGCGCGTACGTGCGCGGGGGCCTCGCCCGGCGCGAGGTCGCCAAGGTCGACGCGCACCTCGAGGCGTGCGCGGAGTGCCGGTCGCTCGTGCTCGAGCTGGGCGACATCGCCCACGGGATGCGGGCGGTCGTGGCGCCGCTGGTCGTCGGGCTCGCGGGGCTGGCGGTCCTGGGAGCGCTGCCCATCGGTGGCGCGCTCGGCGGTGCTCTCGGCGGCGCGGCGGCGACCGGCGGCGCCGTGGGGGTCGGCAGCGCCGCGGGCGCCGGGAGCGTCGGCACGGTCGCGGGCACGAGCACCGCCGCGGGCAGCAGCGTCGGGGCCGCCACGGTCGGCGGAGCGAGCATCACCGGCGGCGCGGGCGTCACGGGCGCCGCGGCCGGGACGACGGCGGCCGCGACGGCGGGCACGACGGCGGCGGGAGCCGCCACGGCCACCGCGGCCACCGCGGCGACGGCCGGGACCACCGCGGTGGCGACGGCGGGCACCGCGGCTGCCGCGGGTGCGGCGGTCGGCACGGCGGGCGTCGCCGCGGCGGCGAGCGCCGTCGCCGTCGCCACCGTCGGGGTCGTCACGGTGCTCAACGCGCTCGGCGGCGGCGAGGAGCCGCCGGTGCTCACGCCGGCGCCGGTGACCGTCCAGGGCGCCCCGTGGGTGCCGCCCGGGGAGCAGCCCGGCGACGGTGTGGTCCGGCCGGCCGACGACGATCCCGTCGAGCCCTCCGCCGACCCGACGAGCCCGGCCAACCTGCTCGGCACCACGCCGTTCGCGCCCGTCGCGGATCTCACGGTCACGGCCGCCGCGGCACCGCTGGAGCCCCGCACGGCGCAGCCCCTGGTGCTCACGGTCGGCAACACGGGGCAGGCGGCGGCGAGCTCGACCGTCGTCGAGGTCGCGCTGCCGGACGGCGTCGACCTCGCGTTCCCGCAGGCGCCGGCAGGCGCCGCCGCCGGCGATCCCCTGGCGGCAGGCGACCCCCTGGCGGCAGGCGACCCCCTGGTCGCCGGTGACCCGCCGGCGGCCGACGCCCTCGCCGTCCCCGCCGCACTGTCGTGCGCCCCTGGCGACGCCACCGGTCGCACGGCCCGCTGCACGGTGGGAACGCTCGAGCCGGGCGAGTCCCGTGACGTCTCGGTGCCGGTGCGCGCGCACGCCGGCGGCAGCTATGCGATCGGGGCGGCGGTCTGGGCGGACGGCGTCGGCCGGGAGGACGTCGCGCTGCCGCCCACGACGGTGCGGCCCTTCGGGGCCGAGCTCACGGCCTCCGCGGGCGACACCGTCCCGGTCTCCAACCCGGGCGCCGCCTGGGTGCCCGTCGCCGTGCGGAACACGGGCGACCAGCCCGCCGCCGCCTGGTCGGTGCAGCTCGAGGTGCCCGCGGGGCTGCGGCCGGTGGCGTCCGACGGCGACCTCGTGTGCGTGTCGGGCGGCGCGGGCGACGCCGGAGCGGTCTGGACCTGCGTGGCCCGCCCCGAGGCGGCCCCGCTGGCCCCGGGGGAGCAGCGGTCGGTCCGGCTGCGCGTCGTGGCGGACGGCTCGGCCGCGCCGGGCGCGGTGGCGGTCGCCGCCGTCCCGCAGCTGCCCGGTTCCCCGCACACGGTGGGCGGCAGCGCGGCCGTGACGGTCGCGAGGTCGTGGGCGGGGGCCGCGTCGGGTGCGCACGCCGTCCAGGCGCGGTGCGTCGCCGTCGGTGGGGTGGGCACCGCCTCCGCGGTGGTCGAGGGCACCTACGTCAACCTCACCGACCAGACGCTGGCGGTGCGCCTCGAGGCCGCCGGCGACTCCGCCGCGGCGGCGCAGGAGGTCGCGCCCGGGGAGGCGGTCACCGTGCAGGTGCCCGACGGGCTCCGGGTCCCCGCGGGCGGTGCGACGTGGACGGTCGCGACGACGCTCGGCGGCGAGACGTACCGCACCAGCGTGCCCGCCGGGGCGCACGCCTCCACGGACTGCTACGACCCGAGCTGGTCCGTGACGAGGTCCGCCGAGACCGTGAACGTCGACGGCCGCCTGCAGGTGCGCGGCACGCTGACCAACACCAGCGACGAGGCGATGCGGGTCGGGATGACCGCCGCCGGCGTCAGCACCGACCCGAAGCGGCTCGCGCCGGGCGAGAGCGCGACCTTCGTCGCCGCCACGGACCGCAGGTCGCTCACCGCGGGTGCCGCCGAGTTCCAGCTGTACCGCTGGGTGGCGGACCGCGACGGCGACGAGCCCGCGCAGGGCGTCGTGCCCGCCGTCGCCCCGACGGCGCCGTACGACGCCGCCGTGCTCGCCCCCGCCGTCGGTGGGCCCGCGACGCTCGCCGCGACCGAGTGCCGGTTCGACGCCGCCGCCGACACGTCCTGGCGCACCGTGACGCTCCCCGTCGACAACACCGGCTCCACCCACGCCGTGCGGTTCGCGACGACCGACGGGGCCGGTGACGGGCGGGCCGCGACGGTCGACGCCGGTGCGACGGGGACCCTGACGGTGTCCGTGCCGTGGGGCACCCGCACCGTGGCGGTGACCGCCGACGGGCGCGACCTCGCGACCGTCGACGTCCCGGGGTTCGAGAGCTGCGCGACCGTGAGCTGGCCCGGCTCGGTGGACGTGTCCACCGCGACCCGGTGCGTCGACGACCGGGCGCAGGTGGAGGTCGACGTGCGCAACCGTGGCGACGTCGCGTGGACGGCGGCCCTCGGCGGCGGGGACGGGACGTCGGTCGAGCCGGGCTCCACCGCCACGCTCCGCACCGCGCCGGGCGGGCTGACGGCCGACGCCGGCCAGGTGACCGTCCGGCTCGGCCGCGACATCGAGGGCGCCCGGCGGGCCGTGGAACGGACCGTCGACCACGACGCGGTGTCGTGCGTCGTCGTCGACCCGCGGGCGCGGCTGGACCAGGGCGCCGTGCAGGTGGAGAAGGGCCGGTGGCGCTCGACGTCCACCCGGCCGGTGTCGGTGGTGCTCGACAACACCGGCTCGTCGGTGCCGCAGGACTTCACGGTGCGCGGCTCGAACGGCGCGTCCGTCGACGTCACCGTGCCCGCTCGCCAGAGCATGACCGCCGACGGCGGCACCGTGCGGGGCCGCGACGGCGCCACGTTCACCGTAGGGGCCGGCGACTGGTCGACCGACCTCGCCGTCGAGCCCTTCACCGGCACGACCGGCTGGTGCGCGGACCGGGTCCGCTGGGGCGGCGGGTACGAGGTGGGCGACGTGGCGTCGTGGCACGGCAGGAACTACCGGTACGTGGGGCGCGGGGACGCCGCGCCCGACGCTCAGGGCCTCGGCCTCGGGAACGGCGACGGCCGCTGGTCGGGCCACGGGTGGGGCCGGGCGTGGGAGCGGATCGGGGACTGCGAGTACCGCTGAGGCGGTGGCCGTCGCCGGCCGACGGATCAGACGATGCCGTACAGCCGGTCCCCGGCGTCGCCGAGGCCGGGCACGATGTACTTCTGGTCGTTGAGGCGCTCGTCGACGGCGGCCACGACGATCTGGACGTCGACGCGCGAGCCGATCGCCTCCTCGAGCACCTTGAGGCCCTCGGGCGTGGCCAGCAGGCAGACGGCGGTGACGTCGCGGGCGCCGCGCTCCAGCACGTAGTCGATGGCCGCGACGAGCGTGCCGCCCGTGGCGAGCATCGGGTCCAGCAGGAAGACCTGCCGGTCGGTGAGGTCGTCGGGCAGGCGGTTCGCGTACGTGACGGCCTCGTAGGTGGACTCGTCGCGCTGCAGGCCGAGGAAGCCGACCTCCGCCGTCGGGATCATGCGCGTCATGCCCTCGAGCATCCCCAGCCCGGCCCGCAGGATGGGCACCACGATGGGGCTCGGGTCGCTCAGGCGCACGCCCGTGGTCGTGGTGACCGGGGTGCGGATCTCCTTCGGCTCGGTGCGCACGTGCCGCGTCGCCTCGTAGGCGAGCAGGGTCACGAGCTCGTCGACGAGGAGACGGAACGTCGCCGACGGGGTGTTCTCGTCGCGGAGGACGGTGAGCTTGTGGTCCACCAGCGGGTGGTCGGCGACGTGCAGGCGCATGGCCCCACGGTACCCGGGCGAGTGACCCGCGTGAGTTGTCAGAGCCAGGACTCTCTATACCCTGACGTGAGTCTGACACCTCGGAGAGCCCCAGAGTTGTCAGAGCCAGGTTGGTCTATACCGGGACGTGAGTCTGACAGCTCGGGAGGTGGCGTGGGGAACGACGGCGACACGGGTGCCCGTGGTCTCGCGCTGCCCTGGGCCGACGGCGAGTTCCCGCCGCACACGGTCAGCCAGCGGCGCGCGGTGTGGGACGCGCTCATGGGGCTGGCGCTGCACGAGGCGACGCACGCGCTGGCCAGCGACGACGTCCCCGTGGGGGCGCTCGTCGTCGACGCGGACGGCCGGCTCGTCGGGCTCGGCCGCAACCGCCGCGAGGAGACCGGGGACCCGACGGCGCACGCCGAGGTGCTCGCGCTGCGGCAGGCGGCCACGACGCTCGGCGAGTGGCGGCTCGAGGGCTGCACGCTCGTCGTCACGCTCGAGCCGTGCGTCATGTGCGCGGGCGCGCTCGTCGCGGCGCGGGTGCGGCGGCTCGTCCTCGGCGCGTGGGATCCCAAGGCCGGCGCCACCGGGTCTGTCTGGGACCTCGTGCGCGACCAGCGCGCGAACCATGCCGTCGAGGTGGTGGGCGGCGTGCGCGAGGCCGAGTGCGGCGGAATCCTGCGAGACTTCTTCGAGTCCCGCCGCTGACGACGACGCCGTGCGGGCCGATGAGTCCCCACGACGACGGAGGTCAGCAGGGCATGGACACGACGGCACGCGCGGCGGCCCCCACCCCGGCGGCACCCACCCTGGACGACTACGCCCGGCACAGCGCGTACTCCGACCCCGGGCCGCACGGCGACCTGCTCCGCGCCGTCGCGCCCACGCCGGCCGCCACGGGGGCCGCGGCGTGCCGGACGATCGTGCACTACCGCGCGGGGCGGCCGGCGCTGACCGACGCCCAGCGCGCCGACATCGACCAGCGCTGGCTGGCGACGATCCTCGACACCGCCGTCGCCCGGCAGACCGGCGGGCTCGACGCGCCGCGCGACCTGTCGCGGCAGGTGGCCGGCTGCTGCCGTGACCACACGCTGTTCTCCCTCGGCGTGCTGCGCGAGCACGGCGTGCCCGCGCGGTCGCGGATCGGGTTCGCGGGCTACTTCGAGCCGCCGTTCTTCCACGACCACGTCGTCGTGGAGCACTGGGCGCAGGACGGCGCAGGAGCGGGCCGCTGGGTCCGCTGGGACCCCGAGCTGACGCCCGAGGGCGACCGGGGCTTCGACGTGCGCGACATGCCCACGGGCCCGGACTCCCCGTTCCCCACGGCGGCGGAGGTGTGGCGCGCGATCCGCGCGGGCGAGGTGGACCCGGCGTCGTACGGCGTGGACCCCGGGATGCCGCACCTGGGCGGGAAGGACTTCGTGCGCGGGTACGTGCTGCTCGAGCTGGCGCACCGGATGCGCGACGAGGTGCTGCTGTGGGACGTGTGGGGCGGCACGCCCGACGACGTCCCCGGGGTCGCGGAGCTGTGGGCGCAGGAGGCGCGCGACGGCGCCGACGAGCCGTCGTCCGACGAGCTGGACGCGCTCGCCGACGAGGTCGCCGCGCTGCTGGTCGCGGCCGACGCCGGGGACTCCGCCGCAGAGTCGGCGCTCGCGGAACGCTACGCCGGCCGGTGGGCCGCGCGAGGGCGCGTCACGACGCTCTCACCGACGGGCCGGGTCGGGATCACGGACCTTGCCGGCCGCACGACCCGCTGGGCCGCCGCGCCGGCGTGACGCGTGTCGCCCCTGTCTCGCGGGCGGGTCACAGCGCCGCGACGCGGACGCCGAAGACGTCGCGCAAGGCGCGGCGGGCGGCGTGCCAGCCGCCCATGCCGTGCATGCCCGGGCCGGGCGGCGTCGACGCCGAGCAGAGGTAGACCCCGCCGGCCACGCGGTAGGGGTTCGCGCGCAGCGTCGGGCGGGAGAACATCTGCCACATGGTCGCCGCGCCGGCGGAGATGTCCCCGCCCACGTAGTTCTGGTTGTGCTCCGCCATGGCGGTCGCGGGGATCGCGCGCGAGGCGACGACGACGTCCCGGAACCCCGGCGCGAACCGCTCGATCTGCGCGGTGACCGCCTCGGTGACGTCGACGTCGGAACCGGCGGGCACGTGCGCGTACGCCCACAGGGGGCGCAGCTCGACGTCCCCGGCCACGACACGGCGGGACGGGTCGACGACGGTGGGGTCGCTGACCAGGCACACGGGCCGCTCGGCGTGCCGGCCGGCGGCGACGGCGTTCTCGGCCGCGGCCATCTCGGCGCGCGTGCCGCCGACGTGCACGGTGCCCGCCAGGCCGACCTCCGGGTCCGCCCAGGGCACCGGGCCGGACAGCACGAAGTCGACCTTGGCGGCGGCGTTCCCGTGCCGGAACGCCCCCAGGGCACGGCGCAGGCCCGGCGCGACGGCGGGGCCCAGCACGTCGAGCAGGGTGCGCGGCGTCGTGTCGAACAGGACGACGCGCGCGGCGGGCAGGTCCGCCGGCGTGCGCACCCGGTGCCCCGTCACGACCCGCCCCCCGTGCGCCTCCAGGTCCGCGACGAGCGCCGCCACGATCGCCCCGGACCCGCCGCGGGGCACGGGCCAGCCGCCGTCGAACCGGGCGTCCCGGCCGGGGGTGGCGTGCGCCAGGGCGCCCAGCAGCAGCGCGGTGCCGGCGGCGGAGAGCGAGGGCAGCGGGGTGATGGTGTGCGCGGCGACGCCGGTCAGCAGCGCGCCGCCGTCGCCGGAGAACCGGGCGTCCCACGCCCGCGTGCCCTGCTCCAGCAGCGCCAGCGCGAAGCGGACGGCGCCCGCTCCGGCGCGCAGCGGGTCGGGCGCGTCGAGGATCCCGGGCGGCACCGACCGCCGGTCGCCCATGCCGACGGCGACCACGGCCTCCCACTGCTCGGCCAGCGGGCCCATCAGCGCGCGCCACGCCGCGCCGTCGGGCCCCAGGCCCTCGGCCGTCCGCTCCAGGTCGCGGTAGGCGACGGCGGCACGCCCGCCGGGCAGCGGCTGCGCGTAGGACACCTCGGGCGTCAGGAGGTCGACGCCGTGTGCGCGCAGGTCGAACGCGCGGAAGAACGGCGACGCCCAGGCCATCGGGTGCACCGCCGAGCACACGTCGTGCACGACGCCGGCGGGCAGCCCCGCGAGCAGGTCGCCGTCGTCGCCGGGCGCGAGCGTGCGGGCACCGCCGCCCACCGTCGCGTTGGCCTCCAGGACCGTCACGGACAGCCCCGCCCGCGCGAGCGTGACGGCGGCGGCGAGCCCGTTGGGGCCTGAACCGACCACGACCGCGTCGTCCACCGCGTCCTCCTTCGCCGCCGGCGCACCGCGCCGCGCTGTCCGGCCAGTTTTTCACCCGCTCGGTTTCGCTGTCACGGCCCGATGCGGGGTGTGGGAGCGCTATCCTCCCTGCGCTGCCCCAACGAACAGTGTGGCGCGCGCAAAGGAGAATACATGGCCAACGGCGCCCCCGAGCAGGCCCTCGACGCCCCGCCCCGCGAGCGTCGGCGCGCCCGCGTCGTCACCTATGCGGCGGTGTCGGTGCTGCTCGTCGCGGCACTCGTGCAGGTCGACGCCTGGCCGGTCACGGCCTACCGGCTCTTCAGCAACGCCCGCACGGCCGACGGAGTGAGCTTGACCCTCTGGGCAGAAGGGCTTGACGGGGAGCGCACCGACCTGCGACCCCCGGCCGGCGAGGTGCTCGGCATGACCACCCACCTCTACCGGCAGCTCGAGGACGCCGACCCCGCCCACGCGCGCGAGCTGGTCGGCGCGTGGCTCGAGCTCGCCGGGGTACGTCCGGGGGACGTGTCGCAGGTGGTGCTGGAACGCACGACGTGGCGGATGGACGCCGAGACCCGCGAGAAGCACGAGACGGGCCGGGCCGTCGTCGCCGTGGTGCGGCCGTGAGCGCGCCCACGACGGGGAGCATGCCCGCCGTCACGCCGCCGCCCGCGGCTCCGGGCCCGCTCGCCCGCGCGCGGCGTCGCGCCGCGTCCCTGCCGCGCGCGCTCGACGCCCGCCTGGTCGCGCCGGGCCCGGCGTGGCGGGCGCGCTGGGTGCACGCGGGGGTCGCGGCCGTCGTCGGGCTCCGGCTGCTCACCCGCGACTGGGCGCAGCTCGCCGACCGCCCGCCCGAGCTGCGCAGCCACCTCAACCTGGTGGGCTGGGTGCCTGACCTGCCCGTCGCCGTGCTCGTCGGGCTGCAGGCGGTCGGGTTCGTGGCCGCGGTGCTGGCGATCGGGCGCGTGCGTCCCCGGCTCGCCTTCGCGGTCGCGTGGGCGGCGTACGTCGTGCTCGCCGGCCTGTGGGGCAGCTCGGGGAAGTTCATGCACAACGACGTCCTCACGGTCACCGTGGCGACCGTCCTGCTGTTCTCGTCCCCGCCGACCCGCGACGTCCCGGCGGACGACCGGAGCCTGCGGTGGGGCTGGCCGCCGCGGGCGGCGCTCGCCGTCGTCGGCGTCGTCTACCTGCTCACCGGCGTGCAGAAGCTGCGGCACAGCGGGCCCGGGTGGGCGCTGGGCGACAACATGGCCTGGGTGCTGCGGCAGGGGACGTCCCCGCTCGGGGAGGGGTTCACCCTCGCCGTGGCGAACCTGCCCGCGCTGCCCCAGCTCCTCGCCACCGGCGCCCTGTGTCTCGAGCTGCTGGCCCCGCTCCTCCTGCTCGTCGCGTGGACCAGGATCCCCTTCGCGGTCGCCGTCGCGGTGATGCACACGAGCATCTGGGCGTGCCTCGGGCTCGACTACTCGGCCTGGGTGCTCACCGTCGCGGCGGTCGCCGTGCCGGCGGGACTGCCGTGGCGCCCGCCGTGGTCGCGGCAGCACCGGACCTGGCAGCACCGGTCCCGGCAGCGTCCCGGCGTCCCGGCGTCCTGAGCGCCGGGCCCGGGGTCGGGGGATCCCTACCGTGACCTCGTGGGTGACCTGGCTGCCCACGGGCGGCGCGGCCGACCTAGTCTCGACGTCATGACCAGCACGGACGCCGCCGAGCGCGGCGTGGACGCCGCCCCGGCCCTGGGTTCGCGGGCCGGGCTGCTGCGTGCGCCCGTCGACGCGGCGACGGGCCGTGCCGTCGCCCTGCTCGCCGTCGGGACGGTGTGGCTGGCGAGCGCGGGCGTCGTCGTGTGGGTGCTGGTCCTGGTCTCGGCGATCCTCGTGCCCGCCCTCGGCGTCGGGCTGCTCGCGCTCGGCGTGGCGCTGCCCGCCGCGCGCTGGTTCGCCGCCCTCGAGCGGGAACGGCTCGCCGCCCAGACGGGCGTCGTGGTGCCGGGCCCGGCGCCCGCCGCGACCGGGCTGCCGCGGTCGTGGGCCGGCTTCCGGGCCGCGCTGCGCGACGGGCGGGCCTGGGCGGCCGCGGGGTACGCGTTCGTCGGGATGCTCGTGTCCACGGCCTGCTTCGCCGCGGTGGTGGCCCTCGTGGGCGGCGCGGTCGCGCTGGTGGTCGTGGCGGCACGCGGCGGGATCGCGGTGGGTGGCGACGCGCCGGGGGCGGCCGGGCCGCTCGCGCTCGTCGTCGGCGTCGTCGGCGCGGTGCTGCTGTTCTGGCTCGCCGCGGTGCTCGCCCAGGCGAGCGCGCTTCTCGTCCTGGCCCTGGCGCGCGTCTGCCTCGGCCCGTCCGCGGCGGACCTCGCCCGGGCCCGCGCGCGCGACGCCGAGCACGCGGCGTCGGCGGCGGCCGAGCGCGCCGCCGTCCTCACCGAGACGCGGTCCCAGGCGGTCGCGGCCGCGGACGCCGAGCGGCGCCGCATCGAGCGCGACCTGCACGACGGCGCCCAGCAGCGGCTGGTCGCGCTCGGCGTGGAGCTCGGCGTCGCCCGCCGGCTCGCCGACCACGACCCGGCCGCGTCCGCCGCGGCCCTCGAGCACGCGCACGGCGAGGTGAAGGCGACCCTCGCCGAGCTGCGCGACCTCGTACGCGGCATCCACCCCGCGGTCCTGTCCGACCGCGGGCTCGACGCGGCGCTGTCCGCGCTGGCCGCCCGCAGCCCCGTGCCGGTGCGGGTCGAGGCCTCGCCCGACGTCGAGCGGGCGGGCTCCGCGGCGCAGGCCGCGGCCTACTTCGTCGTCGCCGAGGCGCTGACCAACGTGGCCAAGCACGCCGACGCACGCTCGGTCCGGGTGCGTGCGGACGTCGTGGACCACGACGGCGGTGGGCACGACGCGGCCCGCCTGCGCGTCGTCGTCGAGGACGACGGCCGGGGCGGCGCCGAGCCGTCGCCCGGCAGCGGCCTCGCGGGCCTGCGCGGGCGGGTCGCCGCGCTCGACGGCGCCTTCGAGCTCGACAGCCCGCCCGGCGCGGGCACCCGACTGACCGTGGAGGTGCCGTGCGCATCGTGATCGCCGAGGACTCCGTGCTCCTCCTGGACGGCCTGACCCGGCTGCTGGCCGCCGAGGGCCACACGGTGACCGGCCACCGCACCGCCGACGAGCTGGTCGCCGCCCTGTCGCGGCCCGGCGCCGCGCTGCCCGACCTGCTCGTCACCGACGTCCGGATGCCGCCGTCGCACACCGACGAGGGCCTGCGGGCCGCGCTGCACCTGCGCAGCCTGCACCCGGACCTGCCGATCCTCGTGCTGTCGCAGTACGTCGAGCAGCGCTACGCGTCCGAGCTCCTGGCCCGCGGCGCGCACGCCCTCGGGTACGTGCTCAAGGACCGGGTGGCCGACGTCGACGCGTTCCTCGACGCCGTCGCCCGCGTGGCCGGCGGCGGCACCGTCATCGACCCCGAGGTGGTCACGCAGGTCATCGCCCGCAGCCGCCGCACCGACCTCGACCAGCTCACGCGCCGCGAGCGCGAGGTGCTCACGCTCATGGCCGAGGGCCGCTCCAACACCGCCATCGCGGACCGCCTCGTCGTCGGGATGCCCGCCGTCGAGAAGCACGTCACCAGCATCCTCACCAAGCTCGGGCTGCCGCCCGACGCCGACGACAACCGCCGCGTGCTCGCCGTGCTGCGGTGGCTCGACGAGAACGGAGCACGACCATGACCGCGACCGGACCCGCCCCCGTGCCCACGCCCGCGCAGGCGCCCGGGCCGCACCGCAGCCCCGTCGGTCGCGCGCTGCTCGTCGTCGGCATCGTCGTCGGGCTGCTCGCCGTGGCCTGGGGCGCGTTGTTCCTCGTCGACCGGGCGGTCGCGAGCACGGACACGCAGCACGAGACGTACGCCGCCGTCGGCACCGTCGAGCTGGTCGCCGACGACGACGTGACGGTGCGTGCCGTCGAGGGCGGGCAGGTCGAGGTCGACCGGATCGCGCACAGCGGCCTCACGAGCCCGACCTATCGGGCCGACGAGGGCACGGACCGGCTGGTCGTGGCGCACGAGTGCCCGGACTGGCCGTGGGTCGCCGGCGAGTGCGGCGGCGAGCTCGCCGTCACCCTCCCGGCGGACACGACGCTGGTGGTGCGCACGTCCAACGGGGACGTGGTGGCCGCGGGCGTGGCGGGCGACGCCGAGCTGCGGTCGAGCAACGGCGACGTCGAGTCCTCCGGCTCGGGCCGCCTCGACGCGAGCAGCAGCAACGGGGACGTCGTCGTCGACGACGCCGCCGGGGACGTGCTCGCGCGGTCCTCGAACGGTGACCTCGAGGTGACGGGGGTCCAGGGCTCCGTCGACGCCGACACCAGCAACGGCCGCGTCGACGTCTCCGGCGTGACCGGCGACGTCCGGGCCGTGTCCAGCAACGGCGACGTGACCGTCGTGGGCGACGGCGAGCCCGTGCGGCTCGCGATCGAGACGTCCAACGGGGAGCAGACCACGGAGGGGTCCACGGACCCGCAGGCCGACCGCACCGTGGAGGTCCGGTCGTCCAACGGGGACGTCGCGTACCTGGTGCCCTGACGGCGCCGAGGCCCGGTCAGAGCCGGTCGGCGAGCGCGACGAGCGTCTCGGTGACGCCGTCGTCCACCTTGACGGTGGCGAGCGGGTCGCCGCGGGTCTCGCCGCGGTTGACGATGACGACCGGCTTGCCCGCCTTCGCCGCGTGCCGCACGAACCGCAGCCCGCTCATCACCGTGAGCGACGTGCCCGCCACGAGCAGCGCGTCGGCGCCGTCCACGAGGGCGTAGGCGCGCTGCACGCGCTCGCGCGGCACGTTCTCGCCGAAGTACACGATCTCCGGCTTGAGCACCCCGCCGCAGAACTCGCACGGGGCGGGCACGAAGTGGCTGGTCTGCTCGATGACGGCGTCGGCGTCCGGGGCGGTCTCGATGTCCGCGACGGTCGCGCCGTCGTCGAGCAGCGACTCGACGAACCCCGGGTTGAGCGCGTCCAGCCGTTCCGCGAGGTGCGCGCGGCTGACGACGCGCCCGCACTGCAGGCAGATCACCCGGTCGTAGCGGCCGTGCAGGTCGATGACGTGCCGGGAGCCCGCGTCCTCGTGCAGCAGGTCCACGTTCTGCGTGATGACGCCGCGCAGGACGCCGCGGTCCTCCAGCCGGGCGAGCGCGCGGTGCCCCGCGTTCGGCTCGGTGCGGTGCACCACCTGCCAGCCCACGTGGTTGCGCGCCCAGTAGTGCCGGCGGAACGCCTCGTCCGCCACGAACTGCTGGTAGGTCATCGGCGCGCGCTTCGGCGAGTCGGGGCTGCGGTAGTCCGGGATGCCGGAGTCGGTCGACACCCCCGCGCCGGTCAGCGCGGTGACCGTGCCGCCCGTCAGGACGCGCACGGCGTCGTCCACCGTGCCGTGGTGCACGACGGCGTCGGGCGGGAGCTCCCACCGCCGGTCCTGGTACGTCGGGGCGAGCGGTCGGGGCACGGGTTGCACGCCTTCGAGCGTACGTCGGACGGCGCGGGCGTGCCCGCGCCCTTGACGCCGCACGCCGGCGGGGAATAGCGTGCGGGAAACCGGTTTCCGGTCCCTCGGTCGACGGCGAACGAGGGCGTCTCGACGAGGAGATCCATGGCACCGATCGGGCGGGGCACCCGCACGTCGCTGGCGGTACTGGCCGCCGCGGCACTCACCCTCACCGGCACCCTGACGGCGGTCGCCGCGGGGACGGGCGGCGCGCTCGACGCGAACGCCCTGGAGCCCGGCGCGTACACCACGGTGGTCGACACCGGCACCGACTTCACCATCCACGCCACCGAGTCCAAGGGCGTCGACGTCGACGGCACCGACCGCGTCTCGGACCGGGGCGACCGCTTCACCCAGCGCATCAAGCTCAACGGCACGGGCACCGCCCAGGCACGGTCGCTGCACTTCACGGTCGCGGCCGACGAGGTGCCCACGCAGGTCGTCGTGAGCACGCGCAGCGGCAGCGGCAGCGCCGACCGGGCACTGGCCCTCTACGACGCCGCGGGCGAGGTCGCCCGGGTGGTCGCGCCCGCCGACGACGCCGCGACGCCCGTGGCCACCGCCGCGATGGACGTCACCGCTCCCGGGGACTACTACCTCGCCTCGCCCAGCTCGGGCGTGAGCGTGTACGCGGCCCAGCTCGGCCCGGTGGACCTCGGCGTGCGGGCCGCGTGGTCCGAGGCCGCGGCGCCGACCGTCGACGCCGTCCGCGTCGACCCGGAGCGCCCCGGCACCCTGCTCGTGGACTTCACGGGCCTGCTCGGGGCCGACGGCGGCGACGTCGCACGGGCCACCCTGTACGACGCCGCGGGCGCGGTCGTCGACCAGGCGCTGACCGTCGAGGACGGCCCGGGCGGCACGGTCGCGCTCACCCCGGCGGCCTCGGGCGACCACGAGGTCGAGGTGGCCGTCACCCGCTACGGCGAGGCGGACGCGCACGTGTCCGCGCGTGCCGCGCACGACGGCTTCGTGCTGCCCCTCGCGGTGCCGGAGATCACCTCGGCGCTCACGACGGCGGTCGCCGGCGGCGCCGCGACGGTCACGGTGGAGTGGGGCGCGGTGCCGGAGGCGGCGTCGTACGCCGTCCAGGTCGCCGAGGGCGACGGCTGGACCGCCGCCGTCGACGGCGTGACCGGCACCAGCGCCCAGGTCACCGGGCTCGTCCCGGGCGCCACGTACCGGCTGCGCGTCGTCGCGCAGCGCGGGGACGAGGCCGCGGCCGGGCCCGAGACCGAGGTCACCGTCGCCACCGCCGTCGAGCGCTGGAAGACCGCCGACGTCGGCTCGAACGCCGGGTCCGGCGGGTCCGTCACCGAGAACGCCGACGGCACGATCACGTTCGACGCGCGGGAGTCCAGCACGAAGCTCGCGACGTCCGAGGACGGGTTCCAGTACTTCTACACGGAGGTCGACCCGGAGACGGAGAACTTCACGCTCACCGCGACGTTCCGGGTGGACGACGCGTCCGCGAAGGACAACCAGTCCGGGTTCGGGGTGATCGCCGTCGACACGCTCGTGCCCGACGACTCGGCCGCGCGCTACTTCAACTCCGCGGGCGCGCTGGCGACGCGGTTCGGCGAGGGCTCGGGGACGACGCACGACGGCATGCCGGGCGGCCGGTTCGTCACCGGGTACACCGGGCCGGCTACGGACAACGGCGGCGGTGCGCGCGACCAGAGCGACTCCGCCGAGTTCGACCCGGGCTGGCGGCCCGACGTCTCCGGCCCGAAGTTCGCCACCGGCGACGTCCTCACGCTCTCCCTGCGCCGCTCCAACACCGGGTACCACGCCGTCTGGCACCGCGACGGCGAGGAGCTCGAGGTCATCGACTACGACCCCGGGCTGCTGCAGCGGCAGGACCCCGACCGCCTGTACGTCGGCATGGCCGTGGCCCGCAAGATCCTGGTGACCGTCACCGACTGGGACTTCACCACGATCCGACCCGAGGACGACGAGGCCGCGCAGGAACCGCCCACCGAGTACGTGCCGGCCACCCTGGCCGTGGACGTCACGCGCACCACCCCGGAGCGCAGCATCGACCTGCCGTTCGTCGCGAACATGCACGGCACCGGCCAGGTGCTCGACGCGGACGGCGACGTCGTGGTCGACGGCCTGGACCTCGCGCCCGGGGAACGGACCCTGGCGACGGTCGACCTGCAGCCGGGGGAGAACGCGCTGACCGCCCGCCTGCTGCCGGACGCGGAGCAGCCGCAGCTCGGCGAGCGGGAGGAGCTGGAGTCCACCGACCCGGTCGACGTGCCGCTGACCGTCACGGTCGACTCGTACGGGCTCCCGGGCCAGTCGATCCGGGTGGCCCCCGACGGCACACCCGACGGCGACGGGACCGCGGCGTCCCCGCTCGACCTGCACACCGCGGTCGCGTACGCGCAGGCCGGGCAGCAGATCGTGCTGGCGCCCGGCACCTACACGCCCCCGCGCAAGGTCGTCGTCGAGCGCGGGCGGGACGGCACGCAGGACGCGCCCATCACGCTCATGTCCGAGCCCGGCTCGCGCGCGGTGCTCGACCTGTCGCAGTCGCCCGACGGCGGGCTCGTGCTGCGCGGCGACTGGTGGCACGTGTACGACCTGGAGATCACCGGCTCGCTCGACAAGGCGAAGCCGATGCTGATCGAGGGGCACCACAACGTCGTCGAGCGTGTCGAGACGCACCACAACGCCGACACGGGGCTGCAGATCTCGGGCCGCAGCGCCGAGCCGCCGTCGATGTGGCCGTCGCACAACCTCGTGGTCTCGTCCGTGGCGCATCACAACGCCGACGCGGGCGGCAACGACGCGGACGGCTTCGCGGCCAAGCTCACCGTCGGCGAGGGGAACGTGTTCCGCCACGACATCGCGTACAACAACATCGACGACGGCTGGGACCTGTTCGCGAAGTCGATCAGCGGCCCCATCGGCACGGTCGTCATCGAGGACTCGGTCGCGTACGACAACGGCTGGCTCTCGGACGACCCGTCGCGCACCGGCGAGGGCAACGGGTTCAAGCTGGGCGGCGAGTCCATGCCGGGCGACCACCTGCTCCGCAACGCGGTCAGCTACGGGAACCTCGGCACGGGCGTCACGTCGAACTCCGGCCCGGACGTGCGCGTCGACGGCGTGACGTCGGTCGGGAACGACCGCGGCGTGCGGCTGGAGACCAACGCGGCCGCCACGGCGTTCGAGGCCCGCGGGGTGATCTCGTGGCGCAACACGGGCCTCGACACCGTCGTGCTGCGGCAGGACGACACGTCGTTGCTGACCGACCCGTCGAACCACTGGAGCCTCGGCGGCGCGTCCGCGGTCGACGAGGGCTGGTTCGTCTCGACCGACCTCGACGGCGTGCGCCCCGAGATCGCCGCCGACGGGTCGATCGACCTGCACGGCCTGCTCGAGCTCACCGACGCCGCGCCCGCGGACGCCGGCGCGCGGTTCGCCCCCGTCGAGGACCCGACCGCCATCGAGGTGCTGCCGGAGGTGACGGTGCCGCTGGAGAACACGGTGGCGCCGTCGATCGAGGGCGACGCGGCCAAGGGCGCGGTGCTCACCGCCGTGCCGGGCGAGTGGACGCGGGACGACGCCCGGCTCACCTACCGCTGGCTGCGCGACGGCGAGCCCGTCCGCGGCCGCGGCGACCGGGCGACGTACCAGGTGAAGCAGCCCGACGTCGGGCACGAGCTGTCGGTCGAGGTCACCGCCACGGTCGCCGGGCAGGACCCGGTCGTCGCGACGTCCGACCCCGTGACCGTCGACGGTCGCGACGGCGGCGGGCACGGCGGCGGGCACGGCGGCGGGCACGGTGGCGGGCACGGCGGACTGGTGGACGCGGTGCGCGACCTGCTCGACTGGCTGCGCGGGATCTTCGCGTCCTGACCCTGCGTGCTCGGGTGCTGTGAGCGGGCGTCTGGCCCTGTTTCCGAACGGAACGGGGCCAGACGCCCGCTCACAGCGTGCCGGGGTCAGCTCGCGGTCTGGTCGCCGCCCTGACCGCCGCCGGGCATCATGCCGCCCGCGGGCGCCTCGCCCGCGGTGGCGGTGCCGACCTCGTCGCCGTCGGCGGTGAGCGTGTACGTGTCGCCGTCGGTGATCTCCGGGCCGGTGTAGACGACGGACTGCGCGGTCTTCGAGAGCGTGATCGTCGCGACCTGCGTGCCGTCGGCGTCCACGACCGCGACCTCGGTCCCGGCGTCGAGCGTGGAGTCGGCGGTGAGTGCCACCCAGCCCTGTGACGAGCCCTCCGAGGGGGCCTCCGCCATGCCCGAGGAGCCCACCGCGAGCAGCGTGCCGCCCGTGACGTCCAGGGCGCCGGCGACGTCGAGCGCGCCGTTCCCGCCGTTCGTCGGACCCTCGACGACGATCGTGCCGCCGCTGATCTCCGCGACGCCGTTGGAGTCCAGCCCGTCGCCCTCGGCGTCCACGTGCAGCGTGCCGTCGGTGACGGTGATCGACGCGCCCGCCATGACCTGGTCCATCGGGGCGCCGCCGCCACCGCCCTGCGGCATCTCCCCGTCGCCACCGCCCTGCGGCATCTCCCCGTCGGCGGGCGGCTCCGGCATCTCGCCGTCCGCGGGCGGCTCGCCGGTCGGCATCTCGCCGTCCGCGGGCGGCTCCTGCTGCGCCTGCTGGTCGCCGTCCGTCGTGCCGTCCGTCGTGCCGTCGGTCGTGCTGTCGGTGGTGTCGTCGGTGGTGGTGTCGTCGGTGGCCGTGTCGTCCTCGGCCTCCTTGACGGTCGCGTTGAGCCCGTCATCGGTGGAGATGATGTCGGTGTCGCCGCCGGAGACGGCGATGGTCGCGGCCTCGACGCCCTCCTCGGAGCCGGTCACCGTGAGGGTGCCGCCGGTGATCGCGACGTCGGTGAAGCCCTGCACGCCGTCGGAGCCGGCGTCGACGGTGACGTCGCCGCCGGTGAGCGCGACGTACCCGGCGGTGGCGTCGTCGTCGGCGTCGGACTTCAGCCCGTCGCCACCGGCGGTGACGTCGATCGTGCCGCCGGAGACGACGAGGTAGTCCTTGCCGCGGATCGCGTCGTCGGCGGCGTCGACGGTGATCGTGCCGCTCGTGATCACGAGCCCGTCCTTGCCGGTGATGCCGTCGTTCGCGTTCCCGACCACGTCGAGCGCGCCGCCGCCGGAGATCGCGAGGTCGGCGGTCGAGTACAGCGCGGCGTTGGCGGCGTTGTCGGACGTCGTGTCCGCGTACTCCGCGGCGTCCTCGAGCCGGTTGGTGGAGCCGTCGGCGAGCACGACGGACACCTGGTCGGCGTCCTGCACGTCGATCGCGGCGCCGGTGGAGCTGGTGACGTCCGCGCCGTCGAGCACGAGGCGCACGACGCCGTCGACCGACGAGTCGACGACGACCTGGCCGTCGTCGAGCGTGCCGGAGATCCGGTACGTGCCCGGCTGCGTGATGGTCACGGTCGACCCGTCGACGGTGACGCCGTCGCCGGAGGCCGACGCAGAGTCGCCGTCGAGCGTCACGGCGACCTCGTCGGCCGTGTCCCAGGTCTGGTCGGCCAGCGCGGCGGTCTCGTCGGACGAGAGGTTGTCCGCGAGGACGTCCTGGGCCGAGCGGCCGGAGTTGTCCGTCGCGGAGATCTCGGCGGTGGTGGTGCCGGAGCCGTCCGACGTCGCGGTCGCGGAGCCGTCGCTGCACGCGGCGAGCGCGCCGACGGTGAGGGTGCCCGCGGCGGCGAGCGCCACGGTGCGGGTCCAGATCTTCTTCGGGCGGGGGATGCGCATGGTTCGGGTCCTCTCGGGTGGTGAGGTCAGGCGGAGCCGAGCCGCTCGCGCCGGAGGCGGCGCCAGGGGTGGTCGGGCAGGTCGGGCCGCAGGGTGGCGAGCCCGGTCGCGTACTTGGAGATGCGGTCGGGGCGGTGGCCGGCGCGCCACAGGGCGCGGTCGGCGGACGACGGCGCGGTACCGGCCTTCGTCTCGACGACGACGAGGTCGCCGACGTCGGCGGTGCCGGGTGCGCCGGGTGTGTCGGGGGAGGAGGCGCCGGGCCCGGCGAGCCGCCACCGCAGGCCCGTGTCGAGGGTCAGGCGGGCGTCGTCCAGCAGCACGGTCGTGCGGCGGTAGGACGAGCGCAGCACGGGCGCGAGGGCGGACGACGGCGGTGCGTCGAGGTGGGCGGCCGCGAGCCGGTCGTCGACGAACTCCAGGCCCGCCCCGTCCAGCGGGGCGGCGAGCTCCCACGCGCAGCGCTCCTTGACGGTGACGCCGCGGGCGGCGCGCGTCTTGACCTCGAGGAACGTGGTGTTCCCGGTGTCGACGTAGGTGCGCGTGCGGACCTTGAACCGCCGCCGCCGGCGGCGCGCGGCCATCCGGAAGGTCAGCAGGTCGGGCGTGTCGTAGTACGTGGAGGCGTAGGTGAAGGCGCGTTCGCCGCCGATCTCCAGCACCCGGGGGCGAGCCTGTGCGGCGAGGGTCGCGAGCATGGCGCCGACTTCGGCGGGGGTGAGCACGTACTTGCGGTCGACCCTGGTCTGCAGGGCGGCGGTGGCGTCGAGCTCCTCGAGGCTGACGCCGTCGCCGCCCGCCAGGCCGCGCGCCACGACCTCGGCCACCGCGCCGTCGGCCCGCGCGATCGTCGCCGCGCCGCTCACCGCGCCACCGCCAGCGGGCGGTCCTGCGGCTCGGCCGCCGGGGGTACAGGGCGGGCTTCCTCGCGGGGCAGCTCGTAGCGCACCTCGACGCGGGTCGTGTCGTCGGCGAGGTCGAGCTCCTGCACGGAGACGGAGCGGACCCGGGCGCCGCCGAGCAGCAGCTCGAGGCGGGCGACCAGCTCGTGCTCGTCGGCGATCGCCTGGTCGAGCACGATCGTCTGGCTGGCGTGCCGCGCGAGCAGGCGGGGGTGGTCGGCCACGGCCATGACGAGCAGGATCAGGGCCGTCCCCGCGATGCTCATCCAGCCGCCCGACGTGCCGAGACCGCCCAGCAGGCCCATCGCCAGGGCCGCGAAGTAGTACGCCACCTCGCGCTGCGACAGCTCGTTGGACCGCAGCCGGATGATCGACAGCACGCCGAACAGCCCCAGCCCGAGCCCGGCGGCGATCGAGCTCGACGCCAGCACGGCCGACACCGCCAGGACGCCGACGTTGACGCCGAGGTACGCGACCACCAGGTCGCGGCGGCGGTGCCGGGGGAAGTAGAGGGCGAATGTCAGGATCGAGACGGCGACGAGGTCGACGGCGTAGAAGGCTGCGGGAGGCATGCGGGCTCCGGGGGACGGGGACCGGTCGTGGTCCGTGGGTGGGGATGACACCCAGTGGACACCTCCCGTTCAGGTGGGCACTGG
This sequence comes from Isoptericola sp. NPDC019482, assembly GCF_040632295.1. NCBI lineage: Bacteria > Bacillati > Actinomycetota > Actinomycetes > Micrococcales > Promicromonosporaceae > Isoptericola > Isoptericola sp. NPDC019482. The sequence goes on along the minus strand of NZ_JBEYBQ010000003.1, from coordinate 149,823 downwards.
GGGCATCCTGGGAAACGGCTGCGAGGGGTGGGCGGTCGCTGGGAACGACGCCGAGCAGGCCCGGCATGCGGGCATTCGCCGGCCGTGCTGATCATCAGGGCGTGACGCAGGAGACACGACGACGCCGGCTCGCGGCCGCCGGCCTCGCGCTCGTCGTCACCCTCGCGACCCTGCTGGCGGGGACGGGGTGCGTCGCCAGCCGGCAGGAGCCCGGCCAGGCGACCGCGGCGGTGGCTGGCGCGCTCGCCGAGGCAGGCTCGGCGGGCGAGACCGCGCGGATCGCCGTCGGCCTGCTCGACGACGGGCGCATCACGGGCCCGGTCGCCGACGCCGCGCTGCTGGACCAGCTGCGCGTGCTCGACGACGCGGAGTCGGCGCTCACGACGCTCGTCCCGCCCGACGCCGCGTCGGCCGCCCGCCGGACCACCGGTCTGGCCGCGGTGGGCGACGTCTCGGACGCCGTCGTCGCGGCGCGCTCCTGGGTGGCCGTCCGGTCCGGGGGAGACCTCGCCGGCGCCGCCGGCGCCGATCCCGAGGTGCCGGCGTCCGCCGACGATGCGCTCTCCGAGCTCGCGACCGCCCTCGACGCGACCGACGCCGCCCTCGCCGAGGCGGGCGGGCCGTGAAGAAGCTGCTCGCCGCCGCGCTCGGCATCCTCACCGCCATCGGCGGGTTCGTCGACATCGGGGACCTGGTGACCAACGCCGTCGTCGGGTCCCGGTTCGGCATGTCGCTCGCCTGGGTGGTGGTGCTGGGCGTCGTCGGCATCGTGCTGTTCGCGAGCATGTCCGGGCGGGTCGCGGCGGTGAGCGGCCGCGCCACCTTCGAGATCATCCGCGAGCGCCTCGGCCCGCGGGCCGCGGGGGCGAACCTCCTCGCGTCGTTCGCCATCAACCTGCTCACGCTCACCGCAGAGGTCGGGGGCATCGCGCTCGCCCTGCACCTCGCGAGCAGCGTGGAGCCGCGCCTGTGGATCCCGGTCGCGGCGCTCGCGGTGTGGCTCGTGCTGTGGCGCGTGAAGTTCCAGGTCATGGAGAACGTCGCCGGGCTCATGGGGCTGCTGCTCGTGGGGTTCGCGATCGCGCTGTTCCAGCTCGGTCCGGACTGGGGCGAGCTGCTGCGCCAGGCCGTGCCGCCGTCGCCGCCCGGCACCGAGCACCCGGCGTCGTACTGGTACTACGCGATCGCGCTGTTCGGCGCGGCGATGACGCCGTACGAGGTGTTCTTCTTCTCCTCCGGCGCCGTCGAGGAGAGGTGGACCGCCAAGGACCTCGGCACCAACCGGCTCAACGTGCTGCTCGGCTTCCCCCTGGGCGGCCTGCTCTCGCTCGCGATCGCCGGGTGCGCCGCCGTCGTGCTGATGCCGGCGGGCATCGAGGTGTCGTCGCTGTCCCAGATCGTGCTGCCGGTCGCGCAGGCGGGCGGCGTGCTGCTGCTCGCCGTCGTCATCCTCGGGATCGTGGCCGCGACGTTCGGCGCCGCCCTGGAGACGGCCCTGTCCAGCGGGTACACGCTGGCGCAGTACCTCGGCTGGTCGTGGGGCAAGTTCCGCCGGCCGGCGCGGGCGGCGCGCTTCCACCTCACGATGATCGTGGCGCTGCTGCTCGCCGTCGGGATCCTCATGACGAGCGTGGACCCGGTGGCGGTGACGGAGATGTCGGTGGTCTTCTCGGCCGTCGCGCTGCCGCTGACGTACGTGCCGATCCTCGTGGTCGCCAACGACCCGGAGTACATGGGCGAGCACGTCAACGGGCGGGTGGTGAACGCGCTGGGCACGGTGTACCTGGTGATCGTGGTCGTCGCGGCCGTCGCGGCGATCCCGCTGATGATCGCGACGGGAGCGGGGTCATGACGGAGCCGAGGGGAGAGGTGCGCCTCGTCGACGCCTGCCTGCACCTGTTGAGCCGGCAGGTGCTCGACGTCGACGGCGAGCCCGCCGGGGTGGTGGACGACCTGGCGCTCGCCGGGCCCGACGGCGGCGAGGTCGAGGCCGGCCGGGACGTGCACGTCGACGCGATCCTCGTCGGCCCGGTGCTGGCCACCCGGTTGTTCGGCGGTCGCGTGCCCGACAGCCAGATGCCCCGCATCGCGTGGGACGACGTCGGCCACGTCGGCACGGCGCTCGAGCTCACCGTGCCCTCGGACGCCCTCGACGCGGTGTGGGTGGAGCGCTGGGTCCGCGAGCGCCTGATCGCGCGCATCCCGGGCGGCCGGCACGACCCGGAGGCGGGGGCATGAACGTCGGCGACCTGCTCGACGCGCGCGTCGTCGGGCCCGACGGAGCGGCCCTCGGCGTGGTCGTCGACGTCCGCCTGGCGGTCGAGGTGGTCGACGAGCCGGACGACCGGCCCGGCGCGGGGGAGGACCGCGAGGAGGCGGAGCACGACCCGCCGCTGAGCGCGCAGGCGCGGCGGGACGCCGTCGGCGGGGCGCGCCTGGTCGGGCTGCTGGTCGGTCCGCGCGGGGCCGGGTCGTTCCACGGGTACGAGCGCACCGACGTGCGGTCGCCGTGGCCGATCCCGCAGCTCGTGCGCCGCCGCCACCGCGGCACGTTCCTCGTGCGCTGGGAGGACGTCGCGGCGGTGGACGCCGGGGCCCCGGGTGGCGACGCGCGTCGCGTGCGCCTGGCGCCGGGTTACGCCGAGCTGCCGGCGGAGCTCCCGTCGGAGGGCCGATGACGGAAGGCGCGGTGCCGTGGTGGAGGCGCGCGCCCGCCGCCGCGCACCGCACCTGGGTGCGGCACCCCCGCTGGTCGCTCGCGACCCGGGGCGCGGTCGCCGCGGCGCTCGCCTGGCTGGTCGGGGTGGTCGCGCCCGCGCCCTTCTCCGAGTACCCGTACTACGCCCCGTTGGGCGCCGTCATCGCCACGACGAGCACGCTCGCCCGGTCGGTCCGGGAGTCGGCGCAGAGCGTGGGGGCGCTGCTGCTGGGGGCCGCGATCGCGATCGTGGTCGACACGGTGCTGGCGCCGGGGGTGCTGTCGGTGGCCCTCGTCGTGGGGGTGGCGCTGCTGTGCTCCGGCTGGCGGGTGTTCGGGGGACAGGGCGCGTGGGTCGCGAACTCGGCCATCTTCGTGCTCGTCCTGGGGCGCGGGGAGGACGCGGAGTACGTGGGGGCCTTCGCGGGACTGGTCCTGGTGGGGGCGGCCATCGGGACGGCGGTCAACCTCCTGCTGCCCTCGTTGCTGCTCACCCCGTCGGGGCTCGCGCTGGGCGGCCTGCGCGACGCCCTCGTGGAGCAGCTCGACGACCTGGCGGGCTGGCTCGACGACCAGGGGCCGCTCGACCCGGAGGAGTGGGAGCGGCGTCGTCACGCCCTGTCTCCCACGATCGAGGCCGCGCGGGCGGCGGTCGCGCACTCGCAGGAGGCGTCGCGCGGCAACCCGCGCGCCAGGCGGCACGGCGAGCGCGCCCGGTCGCAGTCCCGGGAGGCGCACCTGCTCGGGACCACCGCGGAGGTGGTCGACGAGGTGGTGCGGCTCCTGGTCGGCTGGGAGGCGGCCGGGCGGGACGACGTCGCGTTCGGGCCCCGGCTGCGCCCGGAGCTCGCGGCGGCGGTGCGCGCCCTCGCCGACGCCCTGCGCCCGCCGGCGGACGACGCGGCGTCCGACGCCGCCGCTGCGTCGGCGGCGGACGACCCCGGCGCGAGGTTCGTCCGGGCGGTGGACCGCCTGCAGGCCGCGGTGCGGGAGTCGCGACAGGGCTCCGACGACGACCACCTGGTCGCCGGCGCGCTCGTCGTCGCGCTGCGCCGCGCCGCGGACGTGCTGACCGGCTGAGCCGTCACCTGGCCCGACGCGGCTCGTCTGCGGGCACGGGCCGCCGGTGACACGGTGTGCGGCATGCGGGTCGTCGTGGTGGGTCAGACGGGGAACGTCGGGACGGCAGTGCTGCGCGTGCTGGCGGACGAGCCGGAGGTGACCTCGGTCCTGGGCGTCGCGCGTCGGCTGCCCGACCGGACGGCCGAGCCGTACCGGCGCGCGGAGTGGGCGGCCGTGGACCTGGCGGACCACGACGAGGACGCCGTCGTCGCGCGGCTCACGGGGCTGTTCCGCGGCGCGGACGCCGTCGTCCACCTCGCGTGGCTGATCCAGCCGAACCGGGACCGGGACCTGCTGCGCGCCGTCAACGTGGAGGGCACCCGCCGGGTGGCCCGGGCGGTGGTCGCGGCCGGCGTGCCGCACCTCGTCGCGGCGTCGTCCGTCGGCGTGTACGCGCCGGTCGACGACGACGTGCCGCGCGCCGAGGACTGGCCCGCCGACGGCATCGCGACCTCCCACTACAGCGTCGACAAGGCCGCCCAGGAGGACGTGCTGGACGACCTGGAGCGGGCGCACCCCGGCGTCACGGTCGCGCGGCTGCGCACCGCGCTCGTCTTCCAGGGAGACGCGGGCGCGGAGGTGACGAGGCTGTTCGTCGGGAGGGTCCTGCCGGTGGGCCTGCTGCGCCTCGGCCGCCCGCCGCTGCTGCCGCTGCCCGCCGGGCTGCGGCTCCAGGCCGTGCACGCCGACGACGCCGCGGACGCCTACCGGCGCGTGCTGCTGCGCCGGGCGGGCGGCGCGTTCAACGTGGCCGCCGCCGACCTGCTGCGCGGCGACGACGTCGCCCGGCTGGTGGACCACGGCCGTCTCGTCGAGGTGCCGCCCGCGGCGGTGCGCGCGGCGGTGTCGCTCGCGTACGCCGCGCACGCCGTCGCGGCGGACCCGGGCTGGGTGGACATGGCCATGGGCGCGCCCGTGATGGACACGACGCGGGCGGTCACGGAGCTCGGCTGGCGGGCGCGGACGTCGGCGGGCGACGCGCTCCAGGAGGTCGTGGCGGGCATGGCCGAGGGGCGCGGGCTGGGCTCCGCGCCGCTGCGGCCGTCGGCCACGCGGCCCGCCGGCGCGTCCACGCTGCCGCTGCGCGGAGCGCACCCGGAGGTGCCCCCGCAGGTGGACCGGGAGCTGCTCGCCCTGTACCTGTCGGACCATCTCACGGGTGCCACGGCGGGCCTCGGGCGCATCGAGCGGATGGTGGGCGACTACGCCGACCTGCCGCTGCACGCCGAGCTGACGGAGGTGGCGGAGCAGATCCGCGGGGAGCGCGAGCTGTACCAGCAGCTGCTGCGGGAGCTCGGCCTGCCGCGCCGGCGTCACCGCCAGCTCCTGGCGGGCGTGGCGGAGCGGCTCGGGCGGCTCAAGCTCAACGGGCGGGTGGTGGAGCGGTCGCCGATGTCGGTGGTGCTGGAGGCGGAGCTCATGCGGTCCGCCGTCGCGGGCAAGCTGGGCGGTTGGCAGACGCTGGAGGAGCACGCCGCCGAGCTCGGGCTCGACCCCGCCCAGTTCCGCGAGCTCGGCGAGCGCGCACAGCGGCAGCTCGCCACCCTCGACCGCCTGCACGAGTACGCGCGCCGGCGGGCGTTCCGGGAGGACTACACGGGCCAGTAGGCCCCGCCGGACACGAAGGTGGCGGCGTTGGCCGCGAGCAGCACGGCCGTCGCGGCCAGCAGCGCGGTGAGGACGTCCGCGGCGGGCCGCGCCGTCCGCCGTGCGAGCGCGACGGCGCGCCGGACGGGAGGCGAGTCCTTCCCCGCCGCCAGGGCGAGCACGACCAGGCACAGGGGCGCCTGGCTGACCAGGAACCAGCCCGTGAAGACGGCGGCGCCGGCGAGCAGGGAGGGCGCGCTCGCGCCCACCGTGGCCAGCGCGTAGAACGTGGGGTCGCTCAGGGCGGACACGCCCCAGAAGATGCCGGCGAGCGACATCGCCACCGGGCCGGCCAGCACGGACCGCTTCCGCTCGGGGGCGGGGTCGTGCCGGCGCACCCAGCGGCGCGCGGCCCAGACGCCCAGGCCCGCGGCCGCGACGAGCTGGGCCACGAGGCGCACCGGGTCGGGGACGGACAGGGCGTCGCGCAGCCACGCCACGACGTGCTGCACGGACTCGCCGAGCACGAGCCCGGTCAGCACGGTGGTCAGCCAGGCCGTCGCGAAGAAGAGCAGGACGACGCGTCGCCGGGCGCCGGCTGCCAGCGCCGGGACGACGAGCAGCGCGCCGAACGGATCCAGCCCCGCCACGCCGAGCCCGAACACGCTGCCGACCACCGCGAGCGTGCTCACGGCGCGTCACCCGCCGGCAGCTGGGGCGCGAAGAGCGCGACCAGGTGGTCGACGGCCGCGTCCCGGTCGAGGACGCCGGCCTGGACGGCGGCCACGAGGTTGTCCGCCGCGCCCAGGAACATGACGAGCATCCCGGTCTCCCGACCCGCCGGGACGCCGAGCGCCTCGGCGAGCCGCGGCGCGGAGGCCGGCAGCTCGAAGACGTGCTGCTCGACGTCCTGCGCGGCCGTGCGCGCGGCCGACACCGTGTCGTACACCTCGCCCGCGCCCAGGCTGTGGTCCACGTAGGTCCGCGCCAGGACCTCGAGGACCTCCGGGCGGGAGACGCCGCGGGCCGCGGCCCGCTCCAGCGCCTCGGTCACGACCGTCTCGTACCCGGCCACGACGTGCCGCTCCATCTGGAGGAGCAGGTCGGCCAGGGAGTCGAAGAGGCGGTACGCGATCGGTTTGGTCACCCCGCCCGCCTCGGCCACGCGCGCCAGGGTGACGGCGCGCCCGCCCTCGGCCCGGGCGATCTCGACGCCCGCCGCGACCAGCATCGCGCGCCGCTCGGCGGCGGGGACACGAGGGGTCTGGTGCACGGCGGCCTCCGGAGGTGCGGACTGATGTTACTGATCGTAACATCGGGCTCCGGGGCCCTGCCGAGGGGCTCAGGTCGCGGCGGCCCAGGGGTCCAGCACGACCTTGATGCAGCCGTCCTCCTTGCGCTGGAACGTGCGGTACGCCTCCGGCGCGTCCTCGAGCGGCAGGCGATGGGTGCGCAGGTCGAGCACGCCGAGCGGGTCGGTCGGGTCGGAGGCGAGCGGCAGCAGGTCGTCGGTCCAGCGCCGCACGTTCGCCTGGCCGGTGCGGAGGGTGAGCTGCTTGTCGAAGATCTGCATCAGCGGCAGCGGGTCCTTCGCGCCGCCGTAGACGCCCGACAGCGACACCGTGCCGCCGCGCCGCACCAGGGCGCAGGCGGCGAGGAGCGCGGCGAGCCGGTCGGCGCCGCCCTTCTCGGTGAGCGGGGCGGCGAGCAGGTCGGGCAGCAGGCCCACGAGCTTCTGCGCCGTCTCGGCCAGGGGCGAGCCGTGCGCCTCCATCCCGACGGCGTCGATCACCGAGTCCGGCCCGCGGCCGTCGGTGAGGTCGCGCACCGCCGTGCGCACCCCGCGCTCGGCCGGGTCGAAGGTGATCACGCCGTGCCGCTGCGCCATGATCCGCCGCTCGGGCACCGGGTCGATCCCGACCACCGTGCTCGCCCCGCGGTGCAGGGCGACGCGGGCGGCCATCTGGCCGACGGGTCCGAGCCCGAGCACGACGACGCTGCCGCCGTCGGGCACGTGCGCGTACTCCACCGCCTGCCACGCCGTGGGCAGCACGTCGGACAGGTAGAGCCAGCGCTCGTCGGGCGTGCCGTCGTCGGGCACCACGACCGGGCCGTACTGGGCCTGCGGCACGCGCAGGTACTGCGCCTGCCCGCCCGGCACCTGCCCGTACAGCCGCGTGTACCCGAAGAGCGCGGCGCCCTTGCCCTCGTCGCGCACCTGCGTCGTCTCGCACTGGCTCTGCAGGCCGCGCGAGCACATCCAGCAGTGCCCGCAGGCGATGCCGAACGGGACGACGACGCGGTCGCCGACGGCGAGGTGCTCGACGTCGCCCCCGACCTCCTCGACCACGCCCATCGCCTCGTGCCCCAGCACGTCGCCGGCGTCGAGGAACATCCCGAGCACGCCGTACAGGTGCAGGTCGGAGCCGCAGATGGCGGTGGACGTCACGCGGACGACGGCGTCGGTCGGTTCCTGGACGCGGGGGTCCGGCACGTCCTCGACGCTCACGTGCTCCTTGCCCTGCCAGGTCAGTGCGCGCACCGCTGCGTCCTTCCGCCGTCGGGGCTGGTGCCCCTCGGCCGGCGAGCTGCTGCACCGACGCCGCCAGTGAACCACCGGTGCGGGGTGCTCACCCGTCGGCCAGGTGCGAGCACGTCGTGCTGGGCCATGGCCTGCGCGGCGGCCCGGACGGTGTCCGAGACGTCGACGGCGCGTGGGCGCGCTCGCGGACGTCACGGACGCGCCACCGACCCGATGACGCGGATCACCTGTCAGGGGAACCGGGTGCCGCGCTGCTGGACATCCGGTCCGCGGCGACCGCGGACGGTCCCCGCACCGTCGATGGTGCGCGCTCCGCGGACATGGTCGCCACCCGGCGGTGCGTCGTCCGGGGCACCCGCGCTGTTCACCCGCGCGGAAGCGGGCTACGGTCGTGGGGAGTCATGAGGCGGCTCATCTCCAGCGGCGCGATCCGCCACGACGGGAGGATCCACATGACGGACATCACTTCATGGGACATCGAGGGCACCCTGGCCCTCGGCACCAGCCATCCGGTGGGCCGGTACCGGCACGACCTCGCCACGGGGCGCTGGTGGTGGTCGGACGAGACGTACCGCATCCACGGCTTCGAGCCGGGCGACGTCGTCCCCACCACCGCGCTCATCCTGGCGCACAAGCACCCCGACGACCGGGCCCGGGTGAGCCAGGTGCTGCAGCGCGCCTGCACCACCGGCGCCCCCTTCAGCAGCGTGCACCGCATCATGGACGCCCACGGCGAGGAGCGGACGCTCGCGGTCGTGGGGGAGGGGCGCAAGGACGCCGCGGGCGCGGTCTGCGAGCTGGTCGGCTACTTCACCGACGTCACGCCCGCGGTCGCGCGCATCGCCGACGTGCGGGCGACGGCGAGCATCCGCGCGTCGGCCGCCCACCGCGCGACGATCGAGCAGGCCAAGGGCGTCGTCATGTGCGCGCTCCGCACGGACCTCGACGGCGCCTTCGACTGGCTCCGGGAGGCCTCCAACCACTCCAACCTGCCGCTGCGTGACATCTCGGCGCGCATCGTGGCGCTCGCGGCCGGCGGCAACGGCGACATGCGCCAGGTCGCCGAGACGATGGCAGACCTGCTCCAGAACCGCTCGGAGCGCCGCACGCGGTAAGCGCCGCACGCGGTAGCCGCGCTCACCCGGCCCCGGGGACGTGCCGGGGCTCCCGCATCGCCTGCGCGACGTGGCCTCCGAGGTACCCGCCCGCGCCGACCGCGCCCAGGCCGGCCAGGCTGAGCAGCCCGCCGAGCCCGGTGCGGCCGCGACGTCGGGCGCGCCACGAGGCGAGCGCCAGCAGGGTGCCGACGCCGTTGCACGTCGCGTGCAGCGCGGCGACGCGGCGGGCGGGGACGCCCAGCGCGCGGTAGTCCGCCAGGCCCGTCAGCGCGGTCGGAGGGGCGGCGAGCAGCCCGAGGCCGACCAGGCGACGCGCGGCGTCGGCGTGGCCGCGCGGCCGGGTGAGGTCGAGAGCGACGGCGCTCGCCCACAGCCCGATCGGCAGGTCGGTGAGCACGCTGTGCACGGGATGCCCGACGGAGCGGCCGCGCAACTCGTCGCGCACGCGGCCCGGCGAGGGCACCGCGGTGCGTGAGATCCGGTCGTACAGGCTCGCCAACGGGTCGAGGCGCTCCGCGCGCTCGAGCTCGGCGGCGAACCTCGCCAGGGGCCGGTCGGCGGGCGGGTCTGCGTGCCGGTGCGCGGTCATCGTGCCTCCTGGATCGCGTGCGTCCGTCGCGTGCGTCGGGCGAAGCGCCCCTCCTCGACGCCACCACTCGACCCTAGGGCGGGCACCGGCTGCTCGCCGCCGTGGCCCCGGATGCGGGGAGCGCCGACCCGCCCGAGGGTGGGACGACGTGTCGAGACCGACCCGATGCCGAGCCCGAGGAGGACGAGGATGAGCGAGCACCCCACGGAGCCGAACCGCGCGGAAGAGGACGACCCGCGCCGCCAGGCGGAGCGCGAGCGGGCGGCGCACGACAGCGACGGCAAGGCCGCCGACGTCGGCGCCGTCCCGGGCGAGAAGCCGAAGGACGACCCCGACGAGGAGGGCGAGGACCGCTTCGACGCCGGGTGAGGTGGCCGTCCGCGCGCGGCGGCGCTAGCGTGAAGGTTCCGGCGTCAGGAAGCGGCACCGACTCTCTGCTTTTCGGAGGTCACGATGACGACGACAACTCCCGCCGACACCGACCACCTCGTCTCCGCGCTCGCGGTCGGGACCCACCTGCTCACCGGCTCCTACCGTGCCGAGGCAGGGACGGGGCGGTGGTGGTGGTCCGACGAGGTCGACGCGATGCTCGGCCACGAGCCCGGCGCGCTCGAGCCCGGGCCGGAGACTCTCGAGGCCAAGCTGCACCCCGACGACCGCGACCGTGTGGTGCACGGCGCCGCCCGCGCGCTCGGCACCGGCGGTCCGGTCGTGACGGCCCGGCGCGTGGTGGACGCGCACGGCCGCACGCGCACCCTGCTGGTGACGGCGCAGGCCCGGCGTTCCCGCGGCGACGGTCCGCCCGAGGTGGCGGGCTACGTCGTCGACGTCACGCCGGTGCAGCGCGAGGCCGTGCAGCGCGACGTGCGGCGCGCCCTCGACAGCGCCTTCGTCTCCGCCGCGTCGATCGAGCGCGCCAAGGGCGTGCTGATGGCCGCGCACGGCGTGGACGAGGACACGGCAGAGAACATGCTCACCGAGGCGGCGGGCGCGACCGGCGCCACGCTGCGCGAGGCCGCCACCCAGATGATGGCGCAGCTCGCCGCGGGCGAGGGCTTCGGCCGGCTCGCCAAGCAGGGCATCCGCGACGCCCTCGCCGCCGTGCAGCCCGCCAAGCGGCCGCACGTGCACGAGGCGCAGCTCGCGCGCCGTCGTGCCGCGTGACGACGCACCGCGCGAGCACGGACCCCGCGAGCACGGACCCCGCGGCCGAGCCACGACCCGAGGAGGACAGCATGGCCGACGACCAGCAGTCGTTCCCCGCCCAGCAGCAGGAGCCGCCGGGACTGACCGGCGCGATGACCCCGACCCCCGACCACGGCGAGGAGAGCTACCGCGGCTCCGGCCGGCTCGACGGGCTGCGCGCCCTGGTCACCGGCGGCGACTCCGGGATCGGGCGGGCGGTGGCGATCGCGTTCGCGCGCGAGGGCGCCGAGGTCGCGATCGGTTACCTGCCGGAGGAAGAGGAGGACGCGCAGGAGACGGCGCGGTGGGTCCGCGAGGCGGGCCGGAAGGCCGCGCTGCTGCCCGGCGACCTCACCGACGAGACGACGGCGCGCGGCCTGCCCGGCCGCGCGGTCGAGGAGCTCGGCGGGCTCGACGTCCTCGTGAACAACGCGGGGTTCCAGATGGCGCGTCGTGACTCCGTCGAGGACATCACGACCGACGAGATCGACCGCGTGCTGAAGACCAACCTGTACGCGCTGCTGTGGGTCACGCAGGCGGCGCTCAAGCACCTGGGCGAGGGCTCCAGCATCATCAACAACTCCTCGATCCAGGCCTACCAGCCGTCGTCGTCGTTGCTCGACTACGCGTCCACCAAGGCCGCCATCAACAACCTCACGGTGAACCTGGCGAGCGAGCTCGGGGAGCGCGGCATCCGCGTGAACGCCGTCGCCCCCGGCCCCATCTGGACGCCGCTCCAGCCGGCCACGCAGCCGGAGGAGAAGCTGAAGAAGTTCGGGCAGGACACGCCGCTCGGGCGGGCCGGCCAGCCCGCGGAGGTGGCGCCGGCGTTCGTGTTCCTCGCCTCGCCGCGCGACGCGAGCTACGTCTCCGCGACCGTCGTCGGCGTGACGGGCGGCAAGCCGGTGTTCTGACCCGGGAGCACGACATGGGACTGCACCTTGCGGACGGTCCGGTCACGCTCGACGACGTCCCCCGGCTGCGTTCGCTGGGGGACGTCGTCGCGCTGCTCGCCGTCGCGGAGCGCTTGTACGTGCGGTTCAGCGCGGGGCCGGTGGCCGACGCCGGCACCGAGAGCCGCGACCACGAGAGCGGGTGCCTGCTCCCCGGCCTGAGCGTGAACCCGCTGGACCCGGAGCCGTGGTGGGACCGTCCCGTGGAGCACTGGGTGGCGCGCCAGCTGTGCCAGTACGCGCACCTCATGACGCCGGAGCGGTTCCCGTGGGTGCTCACCGGGGACGTGGTCGGTCGCGGTCCAGACTGCGAGCCGCTGCTCGACGCGACCACCCCCGTGGCGTCGGTGGCGCGCTCCGTCGTCGACGAGGCGGCCGCGCTGTACTCGCGGGTCTTCGACTCCGGCGACGACGGGACGTGACGGGGCGCGGAAGCGCGCGCTGACCTGGGCAAGGGCTGGTCAGCCAGGCACGCCCACGGTATTGTGCAGGAGCCCGAACAAATCCTGATCCGGGTGCGCCCGGAGGAAGCAACGAGGCTCCCGATGAGACACCGACCGTCCCCGCGCTGCCACGGCGCCCTCACGCTCGCCGCGGCCGCCGCCGTCGTCGGGCTGACCGCCGGCGGGGCCTCCGCCGCCCCCGCGCCGTCGACCCCGCCCCTGCCCACCGCCGCGTCGGTGCACGACGCCGACGGCGTCAACGGCTTCAAGACCCCCGCCTACTTCCCGGGCTGGGGCCCGCAGGACGTCGGGTTCGAGGTCGCCGACCTGCAGCGCTCCGGGGCGGTCGAGGACCTCACCCACCTCAACTACGCCTTCGGCAACGTCACGACCGACCTCGTCTGCGACATCACCGACCGCGTCGACCCGGACGAGGGGGCGATCGACCCCGAGACCGGGCTGCCCGAGGGGCACATGGAGGGCGACCCGCTGAACGACTACGTGCAGCTCAAGGGCGCCGGACAGGCCGTGGACGGCGTGGCCGACGGCGCCGACCAGGCGCTGGCGGGCAACTTCAACCAGCTCAAGAAGCTCAAGGCGGCGAACCCCGGGCTGAAGGTGCTGATCTCCCTGGGCGGCTGGACCTGGTCGGACAACTTCTCCGACGCGGTCAGCTCGCCGGAGAACCGGCAGCGGCTGGTCGACTCCTGTATCGACCTGTACCTCGACGGGAACCTGCCTGTCGTCGACGACCCGAAGCACGGTGTCAAGGGCGGCGACGGCGCCGCGGCGGGCATCTTCGACGGGTTCGACATCGACTGGGAGTGGCCGGTCGTGGGCGGGGAGCACCCGAGCGACCACCCGGAGGCGGACAAGGAGAACTTCCTGGCCTTCGCGGAGCTGCTGCGCGCCGAGCTCGACGCGCGCACCGCCACCACCGGGGAGGGCTACCTCATCACCGGCTTCGCCCCGGCGTCGTGGGCGGGCCGCACCGAGGGCGGGTGGGTGGACCCGCGGCTCGCCGCCGTCGTGGACTTCCTCAACATCCAGGGCTACGACTACGTGGGGCCGTGGCAGGCGGGCAGCACGGGCCACCAGGGCAACCTGCACGAGTACCCCTCGTACGCCGACCCGAGCCAGTCGGCCAACTGGGGCCTCGCCGCCGACGGCCTCATGAACGCCTACAAGAACGCCGGGTACCGCGGCGACCAGCTCGTGCTCGGCCTGGCCGCGTACGGGTACGGGTGGAAGGGCGTCGACGACCCGACGCCCGGCGCGCCCGCCAGCGAAGGCTCCCTGCCGTTCACGTACTACGCGCAGCTGCAGGACCGGTTCGCCGAGGGCGGCTTCACCGAGCACTACGACGAGCAGGCCGGGCAGAGCTACTACTTCAACGGTGACGAGTGGTGGACGCTCGACACCCCGCGCTCCGTGACGGCCAAGGCCGAGTGGCTCGCCGAGAACGGCTTCGGCGGCGCCTACCTGTGGGACATCGCCGGCGACTCCGACCGCGACCTCAGCTCCGCGCTGGTCCGCACCTTCCAGGCCGCGACGCCCGGCCCCCTCGTCGACGGCGAGGGCGCCGCGCCCTGGTACCCGACGGGCGTCTACACGACGGGTGACGTCGTCTCGCACGACGGCGTCGAGTACGCCGCCAAGTGGTGGACGCGCGGCGTCGCCCCCGCGTCGGTGGAGGCCAAGAAGGACCCGTGGAAGGTCGTCGGCGAGCACGGCGACCACCCGGTGGACGCCGAGCAGTGCGCGCCCGCGTTCGACGCGGGCAAGACGTACTCCACCGGTGACGTCGTCTCCCGGGCCGGCGTGAACCACACCGCCCAGTGGTGGACCCGCGGCGAGCTGCCCGGCAGCGACGTCAAGGGCTCCTGGGACGCCGGGGCGCCCTGCGTCTGACCCGATCATCCGGGCGACGGCGGGCGCCGAGACGCCCGCCGTCGCCCGGATTTCGAGTCTGCCGATCCATTGGGTATCCTCGGTGGGCCGGTTCGTCCGGCGAGGTAGCGTGTCCGAGCGGCCTAAGGAGCACGCCTCGAAAGCGTGTGTGGGTGCAAGTCCACCGTGGGTTCAAATCCCACCGCTACCGCCACCCGAAGGGCCCCACCCGCAGCATCATGCGGACGTGGGGCCCTTCGTCGTTTCCAGGTCACCGGAAACTCACCGGATTGCCTCCCGCGCTGAGCCATCATTGCTGAGTGAACGGGCGAGACAGGCAGTGGACGAGCACGGTGTCGGGCGTCGTCGCCCTGCTGAACGACGCTGATCCGTACGGTCTGGAGCCAGGCAAGCCGGGTGGCGCCCCGATTGACGAATACGAGCTCGAAGCCGAGCCCATCGCCAAGCACCTCTTCGACGGCGGATCGATCACCGTCGAGCAGGTCGACGCGATCTGGCGCCACTGGTTCAGCGAGTCGCTTTCGGGCTCGGGGTGCTACGGACGATCCGCGACCGAGGAGTTCGTGGCACGACTCAACGAGCTCGTGAAGTCGACGCCCTCCCAGACGTGACCCTCTAGCGCCGGTCATGGCGCACACGCTCGTCGGTGGGGGTCGCCGTGGACTGCTCGATGAGCTGATCGATGACGACGCGCAGGTCTGGCGCGACATGGGTCCGCTTCACGTAGTGCCGCACGGTGGTGCCCTCGTCGGCGTGGCCGAGCAGCGCGGTCGCGTTGGCGATGGTCGTCGAGTTCGCGACCTGGGTAGCGACGGTGCGGCGGAAGTCGTGCGGCGTGACCTTGGTGCCGATAGCGGCCTGGGCGTCGCGGAGCTGGTCGCGGATCCGGCTCGGTGCGCGCGGCGTGGCGTTGGTCGACGGGAACACCAGAGCATCCGGCCCACCGTCGAGCCCGAGGTCCAGCGCCTCGGTGATGGCCGCGACCACGAAGTCCGGCAGCGTGATCGTGCGGCGCGATGTATCCGACTTGGGCTTGGACTGCCGCAGCAGCCGGCCCTCCACTCGGACGATGGTGCCTGTCACGGTGAGCGTCGGGATCAGGGCCTCGAGTTCAAGGTCCGCCTCCCGCAGTGCCAGGCACTCACCGATCCGCAGACCGGTGCCGAGCATCGTGTCGACGATCTGCGGCAGCAGGGTGATGTTCCGCTTACCTCGGGGGAGCGCGGGACGGTCCTCCCACTCCCGCACGGCCTTCCGCAGCAGGGCGATGTCCTCCAGCCCGAGCGTGCGGACCTCATCACGCCGAGGCTTGCGCACGGTGACCGCGTCCCGCACCGGGTTGAACGGCGCGGCCCCGTACCGCACGCACATCATCATGACCTGCGACAGCACGTTGCGAGCCTGCCGGGCGGTGTCGAACTTCTGCGCCGCGCTCAGCGCCATGAGGACCCGGTTCACCGAGACAGGTGTCACCTCCCGTACCCGCAACGCCCCGAACGCCGGACGCAGGTCCCGCTCCAGCACGCCGAGGTACGTCGTCAGCGACTGCGGGGTGATCTGCCCCTCGACCCGCTTCTCGGACACCCACTGATCGAAAGCCACCGTCATGCGAGTGTCGGGCGTGAGGCCAGCACCGCCAGCACTCGTGCCGTGGGTGCTGGCCTGGTGCAGCTTGTCCTCGAGCGCGCGCTGAGCGGCAGCGCCCGAACGGCCCCGGGCCTCGACAGTGCGCAGCACCCCGGACACATCGCGGTACCGGGCACGCGCTCGCCAGGAGCCGGGGGCGATCTCCGTACGAGCGATGTGCCCCCAGCGTCCCGGCTCAATCGGCTTCCGAGGCATCGGTCAGCCCGCCGCGCCGCTATCGGTGACGCGATCCAGCCACGCCTCGACGTCGTCCGGCCGGTAACGCAGCCGGGCGCCGACACGGACCACGTTCGGCCCACCGCCGCGGCTCGACCACGCGTAGACGCAGTGCAGGGTCACACCCAGATACTCGGCCAGCTCGTCCGGCGTCATCAGACGTCGACGGTTGGTCGTCCGGTCGATCTGGCTCACGCTCGTGGTGCTCATGATCGTTCGGGTCTGCTGCACGGATAGGTGACGTTGATGATGTAGGGGTCCGCGTCGTCCGGGCGTGTGACTCTATCGGTGACTGACGGCCTGCTGGCCTGTCCTGGAACTGATCCGTCCGCGCTCGGGCGGCGTGGGCCGCGGTCCGACGCATGTCGGCCAGAGGCGAGCATGACTTCATACGAGCCTGGTCAGCCCCGTCAACGTCTTGTCTGCCCGACCCCTGGCCGACGTGCCCATCAGCGAAGGGCACAAGGTCATCATGACAACTTTCAGCACTGACGTCGTCGGGGCGCCTGCCATCGTCGCGGGCGTCGATACCCATTCCGAGATGCATCACGTGGCCGTCTTGTCGGCCACTGGAGCGAAGCTCGGTGACAGGGCCGTTCCGGCGACGTCGGCCGGCTATGAGGCACTGCTGAGATTCGTGCGTTCCTTCGGCCGGGTCGGCCTCATCGGCGTCGAGGGCACCGGGTCCTACGGGGCCGGGCTCGCCCGCTACCTGAGTGGTGAAGGTGTGCCGTTCCGAGAGGTCATCCGTCCCCGCCGCGCCCAACGCCGCAGGGGCAAGTCTGATCCGATCGATGCCTACGCTGCCGCCGCCCAGGCGTTGGGCGAGCCCGAGTCACTTCCGCAGGCCAAGACCGGCGAAGGCGTCGTCGAACAGATCCGCATGCTGCTGATCGTGCGGCGCAGCGCCGTCAAGGCGCGCGTCGCGGTGATCCGCCAGATCAGATCATTACTGGTCACGGCCCCCGAAGCGCTGCGAGTGCGCTGGTCACGCTACCGAGAGCCCGTACTGATCGAGACCCTTGCAGCAACCCGACCCGGATCGGCGACGGAATCGGTGACCGCGGCCCACGCCGCCCGAGCGCGGACGGATCAGTTCCAGGACAGGCCAGCAGGCCGTCAGTCACCGATAGAGTCACACGCCCGGACGACGCGGACCCCTACATCATCAACGTCACCTATCCGTGCAGCAGACCCACACTCAGCCCTCGGCCCAGAAGGATCGGCCAGGGTTCTGAAGCCCGGCATGCTGGTTAGTGGTGCGGTCGTGCCTGTAGTCGTACTCCCAGGGCAGGACACGCCCGATGCGAGCCGCAAGCTCTCCCCAATCGGGCGCGGGGCTGCAAGCCTTGATGAGTCGATCGACGGCCGACTCGAATGCGGCCGGGGACCAACTCCGCATGAGCCAGACGCCGGCCACGGGGAGTACTTCACCGCCGGGCAGCACATCCACAGCGAACCCGTCATCGCCCCACTTCTCAACGCTGAACTGCTCGGCGAACATGGAGGGTGAACACAGGATGCAGTCGAAGGAGTCGGCCGGATCGCTGGTGGTGGTGCCAATCAGAACCTGCGCCGAGACCCCGAAGTGTGTTGCCCCGAGGGCCGGCTCGCTCTGGTTCCACCAGTGGTAGAGGAACTGCTTGACCTCGGCAGTTTCTCCGCGGCCAGACTCGATCGCAGACATGGCTGCAGTCTGTCAGCACGCGCCGGACAAGGTTTGGCGCGGCGGGCCCGTGCGGGAGAGGCATCACCTCTGCTTGGTCTAGCTGTGTCGCGGATCATTTGGCACGACTCGGTCGCACATCACCTGGCACAGGACACCACGCTCTGCTCGGCCCTCGTGAGGACTTTCTCTACTGACTCAAGGCGCGGCTCCGCCGCGCGTGCGAGCGCCGGGGAGCACCGCGGGGCCCCGCGCTTCGCTCGCAAGCTCGCTCGCGCACCCCACTGTGCTCCCCGGCGCTCGACTTCACCCGGCCCGCTGGGCAAGCCCCAACGTCACGCCGTTGTGTTCGGCCGTCGTCGGGTTTCGACGACCTGATCGCTCTCCTCATCTGGCTCCAGACGCTTGCGCAACCAATCCTCCCGAGCCTGGCTCATCCCCGCGATCAGCGCCCACGTGGCGAATGGGCCGAGCGCCGCCATGATCCAGGCGAAGGTCCAAGTCTTGTCGTGCGGGTTGTAGACGTCAGACCCGCCCGGCGCGATCACGACCGGGTCGATCGCCGCTTCGGTCGCCTTGGGTTGGGGTTCCCCGAAGCCGCTGGAGAACTGGACGCCGTCAACGTCGTGCGCGCCGTCGGCCGACTCGAAGGTCCCGTACCAGTGGCAGTCCTTAGGGCCGCAGTCCTCGACCAGAGGGATGAATCGTCCCTCGATGCCTCGGTGCGTCGCCTGCCAGCTGTCGACGGACCAGAAGACCCCGATCGCGACCCATGCACCGCCGAGGGCGATCGAGACCACCCAGACCGGAAGAGTGACTAACCAGAACGACACGAGTCGACGACGACGTGGTGACGGAGGCACGGCGCGGAGTCTACGCAGGTCACCCCGGGGCCGTTCGTGCCTGGGGCCGGCGTCGGCTGGGGTCTCCTTCGCCCTGAGGCCCCGGCCCCGCACCGAAAGCCGAGCATCCGGCCGACTCCGGACCGCGTCAAGGGCGCCTGCGGCGTCGCTGCGCGATGGCCTGCGGCCACCCTTGACCCGGACCTCCGCCGACCTCTTGTGCTCCGCTATCGGTACGGCGCCTCCGAGTGTCCCCACCGGCCGAGGGGCCGACAGGTCGCCGGATTGCCTCCGTCTTGGACGGCGGATCGGTGCCGGCGAGTGCAATCCGATCCTACGGGCGGCGCCGTAAAAGACCAGGTCAGGCGCCAGAACGACCCGGGCGAGCAGGGCGGGCCAACGCACCGTTTTCAAGCCCACCGCTACCGCCCCCCGAAGGGCCCCACCCGCAGAATCATGCGGACGTGGGGCCCTTCGTTGTTCCTGCGTGCCTCGCGCCTCGTGCACGTCGGTCGACGCCGCGCGGGTCTGCTTCCCGATGGCGTGGCTGAGGAGCCCCCGGGTCCGTCCAGAGCCGCCTTCCCTGGCTGGTCCACGAGCGCTACACGGGGGTACTCACCGCGCGGATGCGCGACCGGGCATCGGCTACCAGGCCGACCGCTGCCGCGAGCGTGACCGTCGCGAGTACCGCCGGCGCCCACGCCGGCATGCCTTCATTGAAGCGGGTAGCCACGCCGAGGACGGCACCGACGGAGCCGCCGGCGACGACGAGAAGCGCGGGCCACCGCCACGCCACTCCGGTGTTCCAGAGCAGGGGCACGCAGAGCCCCAGGCCGATCAGCATGGGGAGCAGTCCGGCCAACGCACCCTCGACCCCGGTGCCCACCGGGTCCGCGATGGCGTACGGGCTGCCGTCGACGGCCTCGTCCGTCCAGGCATAGGCGAACAGGTACGCGAACAAGCCCGTGAACAGGGCGACGACGAACGCAAGGCCGACGCGTGTCCGCAGCCACCGAGGACCGCGGCTGGTGTCTGTCACGAGGGACACCGTAGCTAGGTAGTCGAGGCCCTGGGTCATCGCCTCCGGCCCGGCGCCGACGGCCGAGCATCCGGCCCTTTCCGGGACTACGCCTGGTCGAGCGCTTCCCAGTCACGCCGGAGCAGCCCGAACACCCACGAGTCGGAGACGTCGCCGTTGACGACGCAGTCCTCGCGGAGCGTTCCTTCGTGCACGAACCCCAGCTTCTCCAGGACGCGGGCGGACGCCGCGTTGCGGGTGTCGGTCTCGGACTGGACGCGGTTGAGGGGCAGGGTGTCGAAGGCCCACCCCAGCAGGGCTCGCGCCGCCTCGGTGGCGTAGCCGTGGCCCCACATCTGCTCGCCGAGGCAGTAGCCCAGCGTCGCGCTGCGGAAGTCGGGATTCCACTCGAACAGGCCGCACCAGCCGACGAAGGCGCCGTCGGAGGCGCGGTCGACGGCGACGCGCGCACCGCTCCCGTCCTCCTCGAGCCTCCGGGACACGGCGACGAAGCGGTCGGCGCGCGCCCGGTCGGTCCACGGCGGGGAGTCCCAGTAGCGCAGCACGTGGGCGTCGCTGTGCATCGCGAACAGGGCGTCGGCGTCGTCGTCGGCGACCGGCCGCAGCCGCAGACGGTCGGTGGTCAGCGTCGGGGTGGGCAGCGGCATGCGCCCATCGTGGGCGTTCGCCGTGCGACCGTCACGGCAATACCCGCTACCGCGCGACGCCGAGCCGATGAGTCCGCCGCGGTCGCGCCGTCTGCAGGGGAGAGCACCGACCCGAGGGGCACACGATGAAGCTGCTGCTGACGTCCGCAGGCGTCCGGAACGCGACGATCCGCGCCGCGCTGGAGGATCTGCTCCCTCGACCGGTCGCGGACTGCACGGCCCTCGCCATCCCCACCGCGCTGTACGGGCACCCGTGGGTGGGCCCGGGACGGAACGCGTGGAACTTCATCACCGGCACCACGGACCACCACATGACCGGCCTTGGCTGGAAGTCGGTCGGCGTGCTCGAGCTGACCGCGCTGCCGAGCATCCCCGAGGAGCGCTGGGTGCCGCTGGTGCGGGAGACCGACGTCCTGCTGGCCGCGGGCGGCGACGGCGGCTACCTCGCCTACTGGATGCGCCGCTCCGGCCTCGCGGACCTGCTGCCCACGCTGGACGACATCGTGTGGGTCGGGATGAGCGGCGGCAGCATGGTGATGACGCCGGCCCTCGGGGAGGAGTTCGTCGGGTGGCTGCCGCCGGACGGCGAGGACGCCGCCACGCTCGGCGTCGTCGACTTCTCGATGTTCCCGCACCTCGGCCACCCCGACCTGCCCGACAACACGGAGGACGCGGCCGAACGCTGGGCGGCGAAGCTCGCAGGTCCGTCCTACGCCGTCGACGACGAGACGGCGTTCGTGGTCGACGACGGCGCCTTCGAGGTCGTGTCCGAGGGGACGTGGCGCAAGCTGGCCTGACGGCGGGCTGTACCTTGGCCAGCGGCGGCCGGGCCCCGGCCGGCCTCACCGGAACCCCCAGGAGAGCCCCACCGCATGGCGACGCACCACGACGGATACCCGGACGAGCAGGGACCGAGCCCGCTCCGCGCGGCCGCGGTGGTCGGCGTCGCGCTCATCCAGGCGGGCCTGGCGGGGCTGTACGTCACGACGTGGTGGCGGCACGTCCAGAACCTCATCGAGACGCCGGAGCTCCTGCCCGCGCTGTTCCGCGTGCTGTCGGCGGTGCTGTTCGTGTGGGTCGTCGCGGCGGAGGTCCGCGGGCTGGTGCGCGGACGGCGCTCGCCGCTGCCGGTGGTGTCGCTCGCGGGGGCCGCGACCGTCGGCGTCCTGCTGCTCGAGGTGCTCGCGCCCCGCTGACGGTCTCGTGCTGAGCGACGCTCAGCGGACGACGTCGTAGACGACGTGCACCGCCGTCGACGACGGCGTCGCGCTGCGCTGCACCAGGGTGTGGCCGCGGCCGCCCACGAAGAGCGACGTCCCGTCGCCGAGGACGACGGGGGAGAGGTGCAGGCTCAGGACGTCGAGCAGTCCCGCGTCCAGCGCGGAACCGACGGTCGCGCCGCCGCCCATGACGACGACGTCCCGGTCCCCGTCGCCGGCCTCCACCGCTTCACGGGCCTGCGCGACGGCGTCGCGCAGGCCGGTGGTGACGAACGTCCAGAAGGCGAGCCGCGTGCGTACGGGTGGGTCGCTCGTGACGACGAAGAACGGGGGCCGGCCGACCTCGCGGGCGCCGTAGCCCACCTCGTCGTCCCAGCCCTGCGGCCCGTCGACGACGTCGAACAGGTTCCGCCCCAGCACGACGGCGCCGCTGCGCGCCGTGGCGGAGCGCAGCTGCTCCCGGTCCACCGGGTCGTCGCTGAACGCCCACGTGTGCAGGGCCTCGCCGCCGTCGCCCAGGCCGTTCTCGGGTCCCGGGTTCGGCCCGGTGACGAACCCGTCCAACGAGATCGAGATGTCGCCCACCACTCTGCTCATAGGTGGTGGACCGTCACGACGGCGCGGAGTCATCGCCGTACGATCCGGTGAGCCCGTCCGAGACACCGGAGTCCAGATGCACCCACGACCGTCGCCGGTCCTCGTCCCCGCACCGCGAACTCCCGACGCCGCGTGGACGCGGTGGGGCACGTGGTGGCTCCCGCTCGGCCCGGTGCTGGTGGCGTGCTACGCGACGGTCATGGTGCTGACGATCCTGGTGCTGGAGCCGCTCGCGGCGATGCCGGGCATGACCCGGGCGGAGATCTTCGCGGCGCTGGCGGCGGCGGGGGTGTCGGTGGCGGGCAAGGTCCCGTTCCTCGTCGGGTGGGCCGCGCTCGGCGTCGGGCTGTCGGTCGCGGGGTGCGCCGTCGCGCTCCGCGGGCGGGTGGCCCCCGACACCGCGCTGGCGTGGCAGCTCGCCGTGCTCGCGCTGGGCGCGCCGGCGTACTTCTGGGCGGCCTTCGACATGGGCATGGACCTGGCCGACACCTTCATGATCACCGGGGGCGACCACTCCGCCATCCCGCCGGTGCTGTATGCCGTGAGCGGCTGGGCGCTCGTGGCGCTGGTCGCGCTGCAGATACCCCGCGTCGTGCGGTGGGCGAGGGCCCGGCGCGCCTGAGCGCGGTCAGAGCGCGGCGAGGACCCGCGCGATGCGCGCGTGCGTCATGAACGACTGGTTCATCCGCCGGTAGGCGTGGAAGTTCAGCACCACGTGGGCGTCCTGGCGCGGGTAGAAGAACAGGTGGGTGGCGAAGTGGCCCAGGCCGCCCACGGGCTCGGGCAGCCCGCGCAGGAACGGCGGCGTGAACTCGCCGAACCGGACGGTGACGGTGCCCGCGCCGTAGTGGATGCCGCGGCGGAGGCGGTGACGGGGCCTGCTCATCCAGGCGAGCGTCGCGGGCGAGACGAGGCGGCCGCCGTGCAGGGCGCGTTGGAAGGCCACGAGGTCCGACGGCGGTGCGACGATGCCGCCGCCGGCCCAGTCGAGGCTCATGCTGAGGGCGCGGCTGAGCTCGTGGTCGCCGATCCAGAACGGCGCGACGTCGAGGCCGGCAAGGTCGGCCGGCGTGCGGGCGTCGGTGTACGGGGTGGAGCTGCGCTCCATCCCCGCGGGGGCGAGGACCCGCTCGCGCAGGACGTCGTTGAACCGGCCCCCGGTGACCTCCTCCGCGATCCGGCCGAGCAGGACGAAGCCCGGGTCGCCGTAGCAGAACCGTTCGCCCGGACGCCCGACGGCGGCGTGACCGCGCACCTCGTCGAGCAGCGTCGCGGGCGTCCACCGCCGGTCCGGCTGCCCGGCCGTGACGTCGATGGAGTACGCCGTCTCCCGGATGCCCGACGGCTCGAAGAGGTCGGGCAGTCCGCTGGTGTGCGTGAGCAGGTGCTCGACGGTGACGTCGGTGCGCACGTCGACCCCCGGGGCGGCCGGCAGACCATCGACGTCGGCCGCGGGCAGCAGCTTGCCCAGCGGGCTGTCGACGCCGAGCCGCCCCTGCTCGACGAGCATCGCGACGAGCGTCGCCGTCATGACCTTGCCGACGCTGGCGGCGTGGAACGGCTGCGACCCGCCCGACTCGAGCTCCAGCCCCGGCGCGACGACGAGTACCTGCGGTGGCGGCATCGACGAACGGCGCCGGGCCTTCCTGTCCAGCGACGACCTCAGGCGGTCGACCTCATGTGTCGCGCTCATGGCCCCTCCTCTCCCGACAACTCTCATAGACATGTCTACTAGATAGGTCTATGAGGGTCAACGGTCTAGGGTCGGACCATGGCGCACGTGATCCTCGGGCTGCTCCTGCTGCGGCCGGCCAGCCTCTACGACCTCGTCAAGCACTTCGAGGCGTCGGTCTCGCTGTTCTACAGCGCCAGCTCGGGCAGCATCCGGCGGGCGCTGGAGACGCTGCTGACCGGCGGCCTCATCGAGGTGGCCGAGGTCGCCCCGGGCGCGCGCGGCCGCAAGACGTACCGCGTCACGGACGCCGGCAGCGCGGACTTCCGTGCCTGGCTCACCGGTCCCGTGACCGGACCGGACGCGGAGGCCGCCGTCCTGCCGCGGCTGTTCTTCCTCGGCCTGCTCGAGCCGGACGAGCGCGCCGCCGTCCTGCCGCGGCTGACGGCGCGGGTCGAGCAGGACGTCGCACGGCTGGAGGCGCTCGAGGAGCAGCTCTCCGGGCAGGGGGTCCCCGACGAGCTCGCCGACGTGTTCGCGTACCAGCGCGCGACCCTCGACTACGGCCTCGCCTCGGGCCGCTTCGCCCGCGACTGGTTCCGCCGCTACGCGCGGGAGCACGACGCCACCACGCCGTGAGCGGGCCGGTCCGCTTGCTAGAGTCATGGCGCCGGTCAAGCAGTGGCCGGTCCGCTCTGAGCAGTGTCGGAGGCAACCGTGCCCACAGACACCACCGTGACCGGTGAGCCCTCGGGCCTCCGTGCCCCACGCCTGGTGGGCTCCTTCCGCCTCGACCTGTCCTCCGACCGCTGGACCTGGTCGGAGGCCGTCTACCGCCTGCACGGCTTCGAGCCCCACGAGGTGGTCCCCACCACCGGCCTCGTCATCGCCCACACCCACCCGGCGGACCGCGACGACGTCCGCGCGGCACTGGTCACCGCACCGACAGCGGGGGAGCTCTCGAGCGTCCACCGCATCCTGACCGCCCGGCGCCGCGAGCTCACGGTCGCCGTCGTGGGCAGCACCGAGGCCGACCCCGCGCGCGACGAGGTCGCGGGTTACTTCCTCGACCTCACGCCCGACGTCGCGAAGCGGGCCGCCGAGCGCGCCTCCGCGGACATCCGGGCGGCGGCGACGACCCGCGGCATCATCGAGCAGGCGAAGGGCGTGCTCGCCGTCGTCTACGACGTCGGGATCGACGGCGCCTTCGACCTCATGCGCACGGCCTCCAACGACCACAACGTGGCCGTGCGCGACCTGGCGCGGGCCGTCGTCGACGTCGCGCACCGCCGCGACATCGACCGTCGCGCCGCGCTCGACCGCGTGCTGCGCCGCGGCTGACCGCTCGGGTCAGTCCTCGGTCCGGCGCGTCTCGACCGGTCCGGCCTCGTCCGCGAAGCTGAGCCGCCGCGCCACCACGTCCTCCGCGACGTCCTCGAGCGTGCTGCCCCGCCCGAACGCGTGCGCACGCAGGACGGCGAGGGCGTCGTGCGGCTGCACCCGCAGCTGCGCGGAGACCATGCCCGTGGCCTGGTCCACCCGTGCCCGCGCGGTCCAGCCCAGCTGGTCGATCTCCCCGAGCACGGCCGTGCCGATGGCGTCCGCGAGGAACTGCGCGTCCTCGGTGTCACGGGCCAGCTGGCGCCCCGGCCCGACGACGAGCCCCAGCACCCCGACCGGCTGACCGCCCACGCGCATGGGGACGCCGAACCAGGTGCCGTCGCCGGTCGCCTCGCCGGCGAGCTGCGAGAACACGGGGAACGGGTCGTCCCCGAGCGCGGCGCCGAGCGGTGCCGAGACGATCGCGTCGTCCTCGAGAGCCCGCCGGCCGGGGCCCTCGCCGAGCACGTCCTGGATGCTCGCGACCGCCGCCGCGGCCGCGTTCGTGCTGGTCACGGTGACCTGCTCGCCCGGCACCGTGGCGAGGGCGAGGCTGCCGGCGCGCGCGCCGAGGATGGTGGTGCAGGCCTGGCACATCCGCGCCGCGACGGTCTCCTCGGGGTCGAGCACGGCCAGGGTCCGCGCGAGCAGGCCCAGCAGCTCCGAGGTGTTCACCGCTCGCTCCGTCCTGTCGCCTGCGGGCCAGTGTGGCACTGATGCCCGATGCTCGACACGGCGTGGGGGGACGGGTGCCGTGCTCAGCGGTCGAGGTCGCCGATGGTGTCGCCCTCGCTGCCCAGGACGAGGGTCCGCACGATCGCCTCCGCGACCTCCCGCTCGCTGAGCCCCCGCCGGTCCGCCGCCGTCCGCAGGGTGGCGCGCGCCTCGTCCTCGGGGCAGTCGTTCGACGCCATGATCGCGCCGACCGCCTGCTCCACCGTCGCCCGGTCCGACATCGTCCGGTACAGGCCCGCGACGGCGTCGCCGAGGTCGGCGAACTGGAGCTGGAGGCGCACGGCGTCGGCGGCGAGCGCGGCGTGCCCCACAGCGGCGTCGACCAGACCGGCGGGCCAGTCCCCGGCCGCGCGGCTGTACACGTTGATCGCCACCCGGACGCCGGGACCCACCTCGGCCGGGACGGCGAGCGCCTGGACGAAGCCCTCGGCCTCCGCTGCCGCCTGCCAGGCCTCCCAGCCGGGCACCATGTCGGCGAGCCGCGTGGTCAGCACCGTCCCTCGCCGCATCGCGTCGATGCAGGGCCCGGTGTCGGCGCGCGCCTCGGCCTGGTCGCAGCGGCCGGCGCCAGGAGTGCTGCTGCCGGCACGCAGCGAGATGCCGTGCTCGCGCAGGCTGATGCTCGCCTCGACGCCGTGGCCGAGCACGGCCGCGGCGCGGACCGCGCACTCGTCGAGATAGCGGGACAGGGTCATGGCGTCACGGTACTCGCGCGCCACGACCCCGTCCCACCGGTCCTCCCGGCGGCGCCCTCAGCGGTGGCCGTCGAGCCGGTCCACCTGGAACAGCGTCGTCGTGCCGGACACCTCGTTTGCGACGGCGAGCAGCGGCCGGTGCGTGGGGGAGTCGGACGCCGGGACGAACGTGAGCCCCTCGGGGCCCAGGTCACCGGCCCCGGCGAGCGCGGTGGCCGGGTCGGCGCCGTCGTCGACGGCGTCCTCGACGGAGACCCCGTAGTCGCGGTTCGAGACGTAGGTGACGAACGCGGCGCGCTCGGGGCGCGTGATGTCGTAGACCATGACGCCGCCCGCGCGCTCCAGGCCGACGAACGCGTACGTGCGGCCCGCCACCTCGCCGATCGTGAGGTTCTCCGGCTCGGGGCCCTTGTCGTCGCTGCGGCCGTCGCCCTTGGTCTCGGTGTGGTTGGTGTTGAACGCGTCGCCCAGCGCCTCGGCGGTCACGCGCTCGAACTCGTCTCCCGAGTCGAAGACCAGCTCGCCGTCGGTGCTCCAGACCGAGAACGACCGCCCGCCGAAGGCGAACAGCTCCTCGTAGCAGGAGCCGTCGGCGCTCAGCCCCGACGCCGTGGTGACGTTGAGGCGGCCGAGGTCGGCGTCGCCGAGCAGCGCCGCGGCGGGGGAGTCCTCGCACACGGGGGCCAGGCCGTCGTCGCCCAGGTCCTTGACCCGCGCGGGCTCGGCGTAGTCGCCCCACTCGCGGGCGTCGCCCTCGTTCGCGGTGACGAGGTAGGTCCGGCCACGGGAGGTGTACGACGCGATCCCGTCGGGCATGTACAGCCCCCGGACGGGGACCTCGCGCACCGCGGCGACGCCGTCCTTGTCGGACGGGTCGATGCCCTGGCCGGGCACCGAGTGGTCCTTGCTGCCGAGCGACCACAGGTCGGTGGTGCGGGCGCCGCGCAGGTCGACCTCGGCGACGGCGTTCGCCTCCTGCAGCGCCACGTACGCGGTGCGGGAGTCCTTCGAGACCGTCACGTACTCGGGCTCGAGGTTGCGCGACACACGGTGGTCGAGCGACCCGTCCGGGCCGGCGACGTCGGGCCCGAAGACGCGGACGCCGTCGGGCAGCGCGTCGCCCTCGTACGCGTGGAACGTGGCGGTGCGCACGGCGTCCTGCGCGACGTCGTCCGCGTGCTTGCCGGTGAACCGGCGGGGCAGGTCGACCACGGACACCGTGCCCTCGGGGTCGACGGAGAAGTCGTCCGCGGGCTCGCCCTCGTTCGCGACGACGGCGCGACGGCCGTCGGGCGTGACCGTCACCATGTCGGGCAGCGCGCCCACGCGCCAGGCTCCGAGGGCATCGCCGTCGCCGGCGGCGTCGAACAGCACCAGCCAGCCGTCGGAGACCTTGTCGGGCGCCTCGACCGCGACGACGCCCAGCCCGTCCGGGCGGATCGCGACCGAGTTCGCGACCGCGCCGTCGGGCACGGTCGAGCCGTCCGCGGCGCGCACGCCCGTCGTCTCGAGCGCGAAGAGCTTGCGCGGCGACGACGGCCGCGCGACGTCGAGCACGGTGACCTCGCCCGCCTGCGCGTTCACGGAGAAGAGGCGCTTCGAGCGCGCGTGGTACGCGACGATCTCCGCCGCCGACTCGTCGAACACGCCCGTGGCGTACGAGCCGAGGGGCGAGAGGGTGACACGGGCGTCGTCGGCCGAGAGCTCCACGGGGTCGGCGACGACGCCGTCGCCCGGCGTCGTGCCGCCGCTCCCTGTGTCGCGGTGAGCCGACGCGGTCAGCGCGACCGGCACCGCGAGCGCGACCGCGACGACGGTGGCGCAGGCGCCGACGACGGCGCGGCGACGCGTCGACGGGGCGGGGGTCCGGGAAGCGTGGGGGTGCGGGGTGCGAGCTGCGCGCAAGGGGTCCTCCGGGGGCCGGGGCGCGCGGAGGCGCGCCGTCGACGTGACCGTAGGGAGGACGGATGGCCGCCCGGGGTGGCCGCGATGAACGCGCGACGACCCGTCGGTGAACGCCTGCCTCGGCCGCCGCTCAGGCGGGCGAGCCGGCGTCCGCGACACCGTCGTCTCGCACCCCGGCGCGGCCGAGCTGCACGATCCGCCACACCGCACCGGCGAGCAGCACGACGAGCGCGAGGTTCCGCAGCGCCTCGACGACGACCATCGCGGGCTGCCCGCCGAGGAACTCGCCGTACGCGACCGGGTAGACGATCTGCGTGCCCAGCGCCGCCAGGAGCACCCCGACGGCGGGCGGCCCCCACAGGCGGCGCGTGCCGGGCCCGGCCAGGGCGATCGCGGCGGCCAGGGGCGGCCCGATCCACGCGACGAACTGCGGTGAGCCCACCTTGTTGAACACGATGAGCGAGAGCAGCAGGGCGGCGGTGCTGAGCAGCAGGACGTCGCCCGCGTGGTCGGGCCGGCGCCGCGCCGTCCACCAGGTGAGGGCCGCGATGAGCAGCACCGCGGCCGGCAGCAGCCAGTCGAGCAGGGACGCGACCTGGCGGGCGGCGTCGCCCTGCACCTCGTAGGTGAAGATCACGTCGTTGTAGTCGATCCGCACCGACGGGTCCCACAGCCGCGCCACGCTGAACCAGGTGGCGAACACCGACTCCGCCTGGAGCGTGCGCGCCTCCTGCTGCCCGAACACGCTGAACGCCCGCTCCCCGGCGCCGCCCGCGAGGGCGAGGCCGACGACGACGAGGCTCACCGCGGCGCCCGGCACCACCACCTGCCGCAGCAGGTCGCGCCAGCGGGCGCGGGTCGCGGCCAGCGCCACGACCACGGCTCCCGGGGCGATCTTGATCCACGCGCCCGCGGTGGCGACCGCCGTCGCGAGCGTGGGGCGTCGTGCCGCGACCGCCAGGGAGATCAGGATGAGCGGCGCGACGACGCCGTCCAGGCGGCCGAGGAAGATCGGGCCGAGGGCGAGCAGGAACGCGAGCCACCACCAGGCGCCGAGCACCCCGCGGGGTGCGGAGCGCACCAGGACGACCGTCGCGACGGCGTTCAGGGCGACGACCATCGCCGTCCAGACGATCTCGTACCCGAGCAGGTTGCCGGTGACGAGCGCGGGCAGCGTCACGGGCACGAGCGCCCCGGCGGGGTACACCCAGTCGTAGTCGAGGACGGGCCACTGCCCGGTGTCGAGCCCGTGGCGGGCCCACCACTCGTAGAGGGTGACGTCGCCGTAGATCGTGTAGCCCCAGGTGATGGCCTGCCCGATCACCCAGGCGTGCACGGCGACGAAGCCGAGCGCCAGCAGCCACCGGGACCGCAGCACGGCGCGCAGCGGACCGGGGGCGTTCCGCGCGGCAGCGGTCTGCGTGGATGGCACGACCGACATGGTGACAGACCGGGCTCGGAGCCGCCCCGGAGCGACGGCGAGGATGCGTGATGCGGGTTCGGACGTCTAAGATTTCGGACACCCGAAAAATGGACGACCTGGCCCGCCGGAGGACCCGCATGACCCGACCGACCCTCGACCGACCCGCCCAGGGGATGCGCCCCGCGCGCCTGGTGACCCTGCTCGGGCCGGCGTTCGTCGCGGCCATCGCCTACGTCGACCCGGGGAACGTCGCGGCCAACCTCACCGCGGGGGCGCGGTTCGGGTACCTGCTGGTGTGGGTGCTGGTCGTCGCGAACGTCATGGCCGTGCTGGTGCAGTACCTGTCCGCCAAGCTGGGCGTCGTCACCGGGCGCTCGCTGCCCGAGGTGCTGGGCGAGCGACTCTCCCGGCGGGGCCGGATCGCCTACTGGGCGCAGGCGGAGGTGGTCGCGATGGCCACCGACGTCGCCGAGGTGATCGGCGGCGCCATCGCGCTGCACCTGCTGTTCGGCGTCCCGCTGGTGCTGGGCGGGATCATCACCGGGGTCGTGTCCATGCTGGTGCTCACCGTGCAGCAGCGCCGCGGCCAGCGCGTCTTCGAGACGGTCGTGACGTCGATGCTCGCGGTCCTCACCGTCGGGTTCTGCGCGGGGCTCTTCTTCTCCCCGCCCGACCTGGGCGCCGTGCTCGGCGGCCTGGTGCCGCGCCTCGACGGCCCGGAGTCGGTGCTGCTCGCCGCGTCGATGCTCGGC
Source organism: Isoptericola sp. NPDC019482 (assembly GCF_040632295.1). NCBI lineage: Bacteria > Bacillati > Actinomycetota > Actinomycetes > Micrococcales > Promicromonosporaceae > Isoptericola > Isoptericola sp. NPDC019482. Next base: position 119,239 of record NZ_JBEYBQ010000003.1, on the reverse strand, counting down.
GCCACGGTGATGCCGCACGCGATCTACCTGCACTCCTCGCTCGCCCGGGACCGCGTGCGGCACGACGCCCGGGTGCAGCGGCGGCACGCCCTCGCCGCCGGGGCCGAGGGGCGCGATCTCGTGGGAGGTGACGACGCGAGGGAAGACGACGTCGCCGTGCCGGGGCCGCCGTCGCCGCCGGTGGTCCGCCGCCTGCTCACCGCCACCCGCTGGGACGTCGTCGCCGCGCTGGTGCTCGCGGGCAGCGTGAACATCGCGATGCTGCTGCTCGCCGCGGCCAACCTGCCTGGTCGTACCGGCACCGACTCGATCGAGGGCGCGCACGCGGCGATCGAGTCGTCGCTCGGGCCCGCGGTGGCGGTGCTGTTCGGCGTGGGGCTGCTCGCGTCGGGGCTGGCGTCGACGTCGGTGGGCGCCTACGCCGGCGCGGAGATCATGTCCGGCCTGCTGCACGTGCGCGTCTCGCTGCTCGCCCGGCGGCTGGTCACCCTGGTGCCCGCGATCGTGCTGCTCGCGACGGGGGTCTCGCCCACGTGGCTGCTGGTCGTGAGCCAGGTGGTGCTCAGCTTCGGCATCCCGTTCGCGATGATCCCGCTGGTGCGGATCACGCGCGACGCCGGCCTGCTCGGCGGCTTCCGCAACGGCCTCGGCACCCAGGTCGCGGCGTGGGCCGTGGCCGCCGTCATCGTCGTGCTCAACGTCGCCCTGCTCTGGCTGACCTTTACCGGCTGACCGTCGCGGCAGAACCGCACCGGCGAGGTAGTAAGGGATCCCGCGAGGTAGTGCGGGACTGCGCGAGGTAGTACTGGGTCCCGCGAGGTAGTGCGGGACTGCGCGAGGTAGTACCGGGCCCGGCGAGGTAGTACGGGTCAGCGGCCGAGCGCGGACTCCAGCCGGTCGACGAGCGCGGCCTGGGCGCTGACGACGAGGCGGCGGGCGTCGTCGGGGGAGATCCAGGCGACCCGGTCGATCTCGGGCACCTCGATCCGCTTCCCCGATCGAGGCGGCCACTCGATCTCGACGGTGTTGCTGCGGACCTGGTCCAGGTCCGGCCCCGGCGGGGGCCACTCGCGCGCCCAGGCGAGGACGCGCTTCCCGGACCGCTGCCGCACCTCGCCGAGGTCGACGTCGGGGGACGACGGCGCGGGGAGCGGCAGCCCGAGCTCCTCCGCCGCCTCGCGCAGCGCCGCGGCGTGCGGCTCCTCGTCCGGCTCGAGCTCGCCCTTGAGCACCGTCCACGCGCCCTCGTCCTTGCGCGCCCAGAACGGGCCGCCCATGTGCCCGAGCAGCACCTCGAGGCCGCCGTCGTCCGTGGTGCGGTAGAGCAGGAGGCCCGCGCTGGTCGTCGCCATGGTCACAGTGTGACCCGGGGCCGCCTCGCCGGTGCGGCACTACCTCGCCGCGAGCTGTACTACCTCACCGCGAGTTGTACTACCTCGGCATAGACGCTGAGACGGAGTATCGCTTGACGTGAGACCCGGTCGCGGGTGACGATGAGGACAGACCGGCGCCGACCACCACCAGCCTCGGACGGCGCCGGTCCTCACTCCTCACCGGGCCCGGAACGCCGGACCCCCGCGCAGAGAGAGGTCGTCGATGACCCGCAGCTCCTCCCGTGATGTCCCCGTCATGCCCGGCGTGACCGCCCCCGACTACGACGTGTCGCAGCCGCTGGACCTCGACTACGTCGGCGCCTTCGCCGACGTGACGCCCGAGGAGCGCGCCCACCAGCTCGCCGTGCGCGAGTTCGTGCAGGAGGACGTGCTGCCCGTCATCGACGGCTACTGGGAGCGCGCCGAGGTGCCGTTCGACCTCGTGAAGAAGCTGGCCGAGCGCGACTTCCTGCGCGACGGCGTCGACGTCGACGGCCGCCCGAAGATCTCGTTCATGGCCGAGGGCCTGGCCAGCATGGAGATGTCGCGGGGCGACGGCTCCGTCGCCACCATCTGCGGTGTCCAGGGCGGGCTCGCGCTGCGCTCGATCGTCATGCACGGCTCGCCCGAGCAGGTCGCCACCTACGCCGAGCCCATGGCGCGCGGGGAGATCCTCGGCGCGTTCGCGCTCACCGAGCCCACCCACGGCTCGGACTCCGTTTCGCTCGAGACGACGGCCCGCAAGGAGACGCGTGACGGCGTCGAGGGCTACGTCATCAGCGGCGAGAAGAAGTGGATCGGCTTCGGCTCCTGCGGCGACATCACCGTCGTCTGGGCCCGTCTGGTCGGCGACGACGGCGACAACCAGGTGCACGGGTTCATCGTCCCGCAGGACGCTCCCGGCTACACCGGCACGACGATCGAGGGCAAGCTCTCGCTGCGCGCGATCTGGCAGGCGCACATCGTGCTCGACGACGTCTTCGTCCCCGCGAGCGCCGCGCTGCCCGGCGCCACGTCGTTCAAGGCGACCGCCGCCGTCCTCTTCGCCACCCGCCTCGCCGTCGCCTGGTCCGCCGTCGGGCACGCCGTCGCCTGCTACGAGGCGGCCGTGGCGTACGCGAAGCAGCGGATCCAGTTCGGCAAGCCGCTCGCCGCGAAGCAGATGGTCCAGGAGCGCCTGACGCACATGCTGTCGCTGGTCACGCAGATGCAGCTGCTCGTCGCCCAGACGACGCGACTCGCCGACGCCGGGCAGCTCTCCGGCGAGCAGGCGTCGCTCGCGAAGTACACGACGACGCGCCAGGCCCGCGAGGTGGCGTCGATCGCCCGGGACATGCTCGGCGGCAACGGCATCCTGCTCGGCAACCGCGTCGCCCGGCACTTCGCCGACGTCGAGGCGCTGCACACCTACGAGGGCACCGAGTCGATGCAGGCGCTCATCGTCGGTCGTGACATCACGGGGGTCTCCGCGTTCGCCTGACCGGCGCCTCGTCCCGCAGGCCCCCGTCTCTCACCAGGAGAGACGGGGGCCTGACGCTTTCTCGGGCCGGTGCGACGTGGTCGGCACATCCGCGAGCTTCTGGCCGTGTCCGCCTCGGCGTCGCCGGAACCCCGAGCGCTTCGTCGACGCCACGAACGACACGCTCTGAGCGGTCACGGTCCCAGGTCGACGGTGACGACGCGCTCGCGGGAGCGTCGTCCCGGACCACGGGCGCCGCGTGTCGCACCAGGGTGCTCCGCCCGCCGCGTCAGCCGGACGTCGCTGTCGCGGAGGCCGTCACGGCGACCATGACGGCTGCCATGACCGCAGCCTGCATCTCGTCCACCGCCTTCTTCACGGCGGCGCTCGCCCAGCTCCCCGCGGCGAGGTCCTTGGCGCGGGCCTCCGCCTGCCGCCGGTGCTCGGGGGCGACGAGGCCGCGCACCAGCGGCGTGCCGCTCGCCGTCGCGAGGAGGGCAGCGGTACGCGCGTCGGGGGCGCGGACGCCCAGCAGCACCTCACGGCAGGTCGCGCGCAGCTGTGTCTCGTGGGTGGCGTCGGCGGCGGGCCACGACGTCGTCGGGAAGATCCAGAGCACCGTCCCGTCCTCGCGCCGCAGGATCCCGCGCGCCGCGAGCCCGGCCAGCAGGTTGTCCCGCAGGCCCTTGGCCAGCGGCGCGACCAGGCCCTTCGGCGCGCGCGCCCGGGTCCGCACGAGCGCCAGCGCGTGGTCGAGCGCGGGGTGCCCCGTCGGGGACGCGTCACGCACGACGACCCTGCCGGCCCCCACCGGGCGGCCGTCCAGGTCTGTGCCCGCCGACGACGTGACGTCCACCCGGCCGGACAGGGCGAGCTCGACGAGCAGCGCCCCCGCCAGCCGGTAGTCGAGCTGGGTCCGCTCGAGGCGCGGGCGCCCCGACGCGTCGTCGTACGCGAGCAGCAGCAGGTCCTCGGCGATGATCACCCGTCGATCCTCGCGGACCCACGGCCCTGGGGCCAGGGCGGACCGCCGACGACTCACGGCGGCAGTTCGCGTTCGGCGCGGCAGTTCGAACTGCCGCGCCGAACCTGAACTGCCGCGCCGAGCGGGGTCAGGGGGCGACGGCGGCCGTCGTCGCGCCGGCCTGCTCCCGCCGGTGCACACGCCACCACACGAAGAAGCCGATCAGGGTGAACGCGCCGTAGAACACGTACATCAGGGCTGTGGCGTAGTACTCCGCCGACCAGAGCAGGGGCACGCCCACGACGTCGACGGCGACCCAGACCAGCCAGAACTCGACCCACCCCTTCGCCATGCCGTAGGTGGCGACGAGGGAGCCCATGAAGATCCAGGCGTCCGACCACACGGGCTCGTACGAGCCGAGGGCGCGGAACAGCGGCGTGAGCAGCAGGGTGCCGCCCACCATGACGACGACGATCCCCACGCGGGCCCGCCAGGACGCCCAGTGCGGGTGTACCGCGGCGCCGCCTTCGGCCGGGATCTTCCCGTCGGCGCGCACCTCGAGGTCGGCGCGCTGCGTGCGGCGCCACTGCACCCAGCCGTAGATCGACACGATGAGGAACATGACCTGGCGGCCGGCCTGGCCGAGCATGTCCGCGCGTCCGGTGTCGCCGAACCAGGAGCCCATGAACACGGTGAACAGCACCAGGTTGCCGACGATGCCGACGGGCCACGCCCAGACCTTGCGGCGCATGCCGCCGAGCGCGGAGGCGAGGCCGAAGCCGTTGCCGACGATCTCGCGCCAGAGCATCGACTGGTCGCCGATGGTCAGCGTGGCGTGGAAGAACGCGTCGATCGCGTCCATCGTTCACTCTCCCGGTCCGAGGTGCGGCGTCCGGGGTGAGGGGTCGGCGCTCGCCGGGCACGACCACGAGGGCCGTCGCCGGCGACACGACGCCCGGCGGCACCCGCCCTGTCGGGCGCGTGCCGCACGTGCTTCCTCCCATCCGGACTTTGACCGTCGGCCCTGGAATCTCACCAGGTCAACCGGCCTCGCTCTGCGGACAGAGGACGAGACCGGGTCGCGGGCTGTCACCGCCGGCTCGGAATTTCACCGACCCCGGAGCACGTACGTGCGTGTCTTGCCGCCGCCGGAGGTCCCGGCGGCGTCCTGCACAACTCAGGATGCCACAGCGGCATTCCCGCTCGTTCAGGCCAGCGCGTCGCGGACCGCCCGCGCGACGTCGTCCGGCCCCGCGCCGGGCTCCAGCACCGTGACCACCACGCGCCGCCCGTCACCTCCCGTCGTGACCGTCCGGGCCTCGTCGCCGGCCGCGATGTCGGACGGGGCGTCGGCGACGTCGTCGGAGGAGGACGACGGCGTCGTGGGCTCGTCGTCGGGGTGCGGGAAGGGGGCCACGGCGGCGCGCCGGAGGTCGGCGAACGCCTCCTCCAGCTCGGGCCGCAGGTCGAGGTGGGGGTTGCGCAGCCAGCGGCGCAGGATCGCGTTGTGCACCGCGACGACGGACGCGGCGAACGCGATCGACATCGTCGTGGTGGACCGGTCCGGCGGCAGGGTGTCGCGCAGGTAGGCGGTGAAGGCGCGCTCGTAGCGGTGCGTCGTGACCAGCTCGCGGTCGCGCAGCGCGGGCACCTGCTGCAGCAGCTGGTGGCGGGCGATGGACGTCTCGCGCTGCCCGACGTGGTGGTCGAAGACGAGCCGGGCCGCCCGGCAGACCTCGAGGTACGGGTCGGTGGTGGGGTCCCACGCCCGCTCGGGCGCGCGGCCCGACTCCTCGCTCGCCCGCGCCTCGGGGCGGGTCTCCGCGAGCATGACCACGACCTCCTCCAGCAGCAGCTCGTGGTCGGCGAAGACCACGTCCTCCTTGGAGCGGAAGCGGCGGAAGAACGTCGCACGGCTGACGCGGGCTGCGTCGGCGATCTCCTCGACGGTGGTCTGCTCGTAGCCCTGCCGCGAGAAGAGGTCGATCGCTGCGTCGACGGCCTGGGCGTGGGTGTGCGTCCGGACGGCGGTCATGCCAGGGAGATTACTCCGGCACCGCCGGTCGTCCCCGCTGCGTCCGCTCGTCCGTGGACCCCAGCAGCAACCGGTAGAACCGGAAGAAGCCGAAGTCGTCCACCGGCAGCACCTCGACGCCGGCGTAGCCCGCGGCCCGCGCGTAGCGCCGCAGCGTGGCCGGCCGCATCACCGTGCCCGTGCCGGCCGACGGGCTCGTGGACAGGCCGTCCGGCAGGCACACGAACAGGCTGTAGCCGTACATGATCCGGTCGACGTCGTCGGCCGGGGCACGGAACTCGTCGGCGACGGCCTCGTCCATGACCACCACCACGCCGTCCGGCCGCATCGCGCGGCGCACCCCCTCGAGCACGGCGACCGGGCGCGGCATGTCGTGCACGCACTCGAAGGCGAACGCCGCGTCGTAGGGCTGGGCGACGGCGAGCTCCGCGGCGTCCGCGAGGTGGAAGAAGGCCCGCCGTTCGAGCCCGGCCTCCGCGGCGGCCGCCCGTGCGGCGGCCACGGACGGACGGTCGACGTCGACGCCGTGGACCTCGGCGAGCGGGTACGCCTCGGCGAGGGCGAGCGTCGACCAGCCGAAGCCGCAGCCGACGTCGACCACGCGGGCCCCGGGCCGGGAGAGCGCCTCGTGGACGGCGGGCAGCGCCGCGAGCGTCGGTGCCAGGCGGCGCTCGAACCATGGGCGGTTGACGTCGGACTGCGCCTGGCGGGCGTCGTCGCCGAGCTGGTCCCACGACACCCCGCCGCCGTCCCGGTACGACTCGAGCAGGCGGGGCAGCTGCGGCCCGATCGCGCCGACGAACCGGGCCAGGGGCGCCAGGTACGACAGCGAGGACGTGTCGGTCAGCACCTCCGCGTGAGCCGCGGGCAGCGCGTAGAGGCGGGTCCGGGCGACCCCCTGCGGGTCCGCGTCGAGCGCGGGTGCTGCGCCGGCGTCCTCCGCGACGAGGACGCCGGAGGCAGCCTGCTGCTCCAGCCACTCGCGCGCGTACCGCTCGGCCGTGCCGGTGGCCTCCGCGAGCGCCGTGGACGTCAAGGGGCCGGACGACGCGAGCGCCTGGTACCAGCCGAGCCGGTCGCCCACGTGCACGGCCAGGACGTCGATGGCGCCGAGCGTGGCGGCGAACAGCCGGTCGGCGAACGCGTCGGCCGAGTGGGCGCTGTCGGTGGTGCCGGTCGGGTCGGTCATGGCGGCACCTCCGTGCCGTGGCCCGGACGTGCGAGCCCCGCGGCGTCGTCGGGAGGCGGCGCCCGTCTCGACGCTAGCCCGTGGGAGTCCGGCGCGTCGACGCCCCGGGCGGGTGATCCGCGTCAGCCGCGACGTCGTCCACGGCGGTCGTCCGGCTCTCCGCGGCGGCGCTCGTCGAAGCCCGCCTCGGCGGGGCGCCGGGCGCGCTGCAGGTACCGGATCTCACGGATCGCGACCCCGGCGGCGAGGAAGAACGGGATCCACGCCCAGACCCTGCCGCGCAGCACCACCCACAGCATGGCGAGCGCGACGACGCACGCCCCGACCACGGTCCACACGCTCGCCCACCGCACCTTGCGCACGGGCCGAGGCTACCGCTGCCGCTTCCTGCGGAACACGTGCTCCCGGCATGGGTAGGGTGGCGGTCGTGACTTCCGGGACCGCCATCGTGCCTGAGACCACCACCGCCGCCACCACGACCGTCCCCGTCGTGGACGTCTACGTCGACCCGCTGTGTCCCTTCGCGTGGATCACGTCGCGCTGGGCGCTCGAGGTGGCGGAGCACCGGGACGTGGAGCTCACGTTCCGGCTGATGAGCCTGTACCTGCTGAACAAGGACCGGGACATCCCGGCGGACTACCGGGCGAAGATCGAGGCGTCGCGCGGCATCGGCCGCGTCGCCGCGGCGGTGCAGACCGAGCACGGCCCCGAGGCGTTCAGCGCCTTCTACACCGCGGCCGGCACGCGCATCCACCCCGGCGGCCGCCGGGACGACCTCGACGCCGTCGCCGTGGAGGCGCTGGCCGAGGCGGGCCTGCCCGCGTCGCTGGCCGACGCCGCGACGTCCGACGCCTACGACGCCGCCCTCGCCGTCTCGCACGAGGAGGGCATGAAGCCGGTGGGGGAGGACGTCGGCACCCCGACGATCCACGTCGACGGCGTGGCGTTCTTCGGCCCGGTCCTCACGCGCATCCCGCGCGGCGAGGACGCCGTGCGGATCTTCGACGGCGCCGTCGCGCTCGCGTCGTTCCCGGACTTCTTCGAGCTCAAGCGGTCGCGCACCAGCTCGCCGTCGTTCGACTGACCCGCGCTCCCCGACAGCGCTCCCGCACCATCCGAGAGGCACCCATGACCCTCGACCTGCGTGTCTTCACCGAGCCCCAGCAGGGCGCGTCCTACGACGACCTGCTCGCCGTCGCGAAGGCGACCGAGGACCTCGGCTTCAGCGCGTTCTTCCGCTCCGACCACTACCTGACGATGGGCGGCGACGGCCTGCCGGGCCCCACCGACGCGTGGACGACGCTGGCCGGCCTGGCCCGCGACACGTCGACCGTGCGCCTGGGCACGCTCGTCACGTCGGCCACGTTCCGGCACCCGGGCGTGCTCGCGATCCAGGTGGCGCAGGTGGACCAGATGTCCGGCGGACGTGTCGAGATCGGCCTGGGCGCCGGCTGGTTCGCGCGCGAGCACGAGGCGTACGGCATCCCGTTCCCGGCCAAGCGGTTCGGGCTCCTGGAGGAGCAGCTGGAGATCCTCACCGGGCTGTGGGGCACCCCCGTCGGCGGGTCGTACTCGTTCGAGGGCGAGCACTACACGCTCGTCGACTCCCCGGCGCTGCCCAAGCCGGCGCAGGCGAAGATCCCCGTCATCGTGGGCGGCGGCGGCCCGAGGCGCACGCCCGCGCTGGCCGCCCGGTTCGGCGACGAGTACAACCAGGCGTTCCCCGAGCTGGACACGGTCGCGCCGCGCATCGGCGTCATCAACGAGGCGCTGGCCCAGGCGGGCCGCACCCCGGACTCGATCGTGCAGTCCGTCGCCCTGGTGCTCGCGGTGGGCAAGGACGAGGCGGAGTTCGCGCGACGTGCGGCGGCGATCGGCCGCGAGCCGGCCGAGCTGCGCGAGCACGGCGTCGCCGGCACGGTCTCCGAGGCCGTCGACCTGCTCGGCTCCCTGCGCGACCAGGGCATCCAGCGCGTGTACCTGCAGGTGCTCGACCTGCACGACCTCGACCACCTGGACCTGGTGGCGCGCGAGGTGGCGACGCAGCTCTGAGCGGACGAGCGAGCCGGTGACCTGCGGCGACAGTCGGCCAGGGCGACGGTCTCGCCAGGCGGACTCACCTCGCCGAACCCGTGACATCGGGGCGCTCCGGGGTTAGGTTCGCGACAGACGACGAGGTGGCCCGCTCTCCGGAGCGGGTCACCTCGACTCGTTCCAGGGCTCACGACGCGCCCGCTGCAGGCCTGCAGGACTGCCACGACGACGCCGTCGCACGGACGCCGCCGTCCACGCTCCCCGCCGCACGACCGCGCCCCGCCCGGAGGACACGCCATGTCCGTCTCCGAGTTCGACCGTCTCGTCGTCACCCCGCGCCGCACCGAGCACGTCCGGTCGCGCCCCCACGGCCAGCTCCGCTCAGAGCCGTCGCGCCCCACCGCCCCGCCGAGGGGCGAGAACGCCGCCTCGCGGTCGCCGTCGCTCGCCCTGATCATGCTGCTCGCGACGCTCGGCGTCGTGGCCTACGCCGTCTTCCTGCTCAACCCCGCCAACCGCGGGGACGCGCTGCCGTACGTCATGGTGATCACGGCCGAGACCATCCTCGTCGTGCAGGCGCTCCTCGCGATGTGGACCGTGCTCTCCAGCGGCTACGACCCGCGCGGCTTCTCCTTCCACCACGCGCAGGACCGCCTGTTCGACCTGCCCGAGATCGTGCGGGACGAGGCCGAGGACGACCCCACGCGCTGGACCCTGTACCTGCACGACAGACCGGTGACCGTCGACGTCTTCATCACGACGTACGGCGAGAGCCTCGACACGATCGCGCGCACGGTGCGCGCCGCCGTCGCCCTGCGCGGCCGGCACCGCACCTGGGTGCTCGACGACGGCCGCTCCGACGACGTGCGCGACCTGGCCGCCACCCTCGGCGCGCGCTACGTGCGCCGGCTGTCGAGCCACGGCGCCAAGGCCGGCAACGTCAACCACGCGCTGACGATCGCCAAGGGTGACTTCTTCGTCATCCTCGACGCCGACTTCGTCGCCAGGCCGGAGCTGCTGGTCGAGACGGTCCCGTTCTTCGTGTCCGACGACGTCGCCTTCGTGCAGACGCCGCAGGCGTACGGGAACCTCGACAACCTCATCTCGCGCGGCGCCGGCTACATGCAGGCCGTGTTCTACCGCTTCGTGCAGCCCGGCCGGAACCGCTTCAACGCGGCCTTCTGCGTGGGCACCAACGTGATCTTCCGCCGGGCGGCGGTCGACGACATCGGCGGCATGTACACGGACTCCAAGTCGGAGGACGTGTGGACGTCGCTCCTGCTGCACGAGCGGGGCTGGCGCACCGTCTACATCCCGACCGTCCTCGCCGTCGGCGACACCCCCGAGACCGTCGAGGCGTACACCAAGCAGCAGCTGCGCTGGGCCACCGGTGGCTTCGAGATCATGCTCCAGCGCAACCCGCTGAGCCCGCGGCGGCGCCTCACGCTCGACCAGCGCCTGCAGTACACGGTCACGGCCACGCACTACCTGTCGGGCATCGCGCCCCTGGTGCTGCTGCTGGTGCCGCCGCTGCAGATCTACCTGGACCTCACGCCGATGGACCTCACGATCTCGCCGAGCACCTGGTTGCTGTACTACCTGGGCTTCTACGGGATGCAGATCGCGATCGCGTTCTTCACCCTCGGGTCGTTCCGGTGGGAGGTGCTGATGCTCGCGTCGGTGTCGTTCCCGATCTACACCAGGGCCCTGTGGAACGCCCTCACCGGCAAGGAGCAGGCCTGGCACGTCACCGGCCGCGCCGGCCGGGCCGAGTCACCGTTCAACTTCATGCTGCCGCAGGTGCTGTGCTTCGCGTTCCTCCTGCTGACGTCAGCCGTCGGCGTCTGGAAGGAGTGGGGCGACGACCCGCTGCCCAGCCTGGCGCTGGCCTGGAACCTCACCAACACGGTCATCCTCGGTGCGTTCGTCGTCACCGCGCTGCGCGAGTCGCGCCGCGCACGCGCCGCCGTCCCGTCCCTCGGAGGTGCCGTATGACCTGGACCAACCGCCTGCGCCTCGTGGGAGGCCTGCTCGGCGTGGTGCTGCTGTGCGCCGTGCTCACCCTGGTCATGAACCGTCGCGAGGCGCAGGCCACGTCGTCGGCCGCGACCATCGCCGCCGAGACGCTCGACGTCGGCACCGACTACGCCGGCACGGTGGCCGAGGCGCTCGTCGAGGAGGGGGACGAGGTGCGCGCCGGCGACCCCCTGCTGGTGCTGCGCAGCCTCACGCTCCAGCACGACCTGGCCGTCGGCCTCGTCAGCCGGGAGGGCGGCGCCTACGAGGTGGCCGACGACGGCACGATGACCGTGGTCGCCCCCGCCGACGGCGTCGTCACCGACGTGGCCGTGGCCCAGGGGGCGTTCGCGCAGTCGGGGGAGGTGCTCGCCACCGTCGAGCGCCAGGGCTCGCTGTTCGTCGACGCGAGGCTGGTGCTCGACCCGGCCGACTTCGCCCGCATCCGCGACGGCGCCACGGTCACGGTGGTGCTGCCCAACCAGACCGAGGTCGGCGGGGTCGTCGAGGCGGTGGCCGTGCAGAACACGAAGAACCAGGCGGAGGCGACCGTGACGGTCTCCAGCGCCGGCCTGGTGCGCGGCGCCGAGCACGGGCTCGTCATGGCCGGCACCCCGGTCACCGCCGTGATCGAGCTGCACGACGACGGCCCGCTCGCCGGCGTGGACGCCTCGTTCAGCCAGTTCCTGCGCCGGGTGGGCCTGTGAGGCCGCCCGGGCGGGCCCGCTCCGGGCCGGGGGCGTGGACGAGGCGCGTGCCGGCGCCGGTCCGCGGTGCGCCGGCGGCGGTCCTGGCCGTGACTCTGGCGCTGTCGGGCTGCGGCGTCCTCGGCGGGACGGCACCCGCCGGGGAGGACGCCGCGGCCCCCGCCGACGCCCCCGCGCCGGAGGAGAGCCTCGCGGCGCCCGACGTCGACCTGTCGCTGCTGCCCCGGGAGCAGGTCGCGGCCACGCCGACGACGCGACTCGTCGACGGCCTGGCCCCGCCCACCAACCGGTGGTTCTCCAGCCTGGCGCTCGGCGACTCGCCGCAACCCGTGTTCCCGATGCCGCTCGCGGTCGCGCTGACCGGGGGCGGGTTCGCCTACGGGCTGCCGCAGGTGCAGGTGACCGGGACCTCGATCCTGGGCCCGTTCGACCCGCAGGTGGGCGCGGACGTCGGCGCCGCGTCGGCGGTGGTGTCGGCGTACGACGTCGCGTCCGTGACGGTCGAGCTGCGCGACGGCGCCGGCGCGGCGCTCGGGCACCTGCGGATCGTGGAGGGATCTCCCGTGCTGCGGTACACGGCGGCGACGGACCACGACGTCGCGATGACCGAGGCGTTCACCGTCGCGGACGGTCGCGCGTCGACCGAGGTGCTCGACCGCGAGCACGTCCTCGTCGGTCCGGGCGGCGCCGACGACCCCGGCGCGGGGCTCTCCGGCGACGGGCGCGTCCTCACGCTCGCCGCGGGCGAGTCCGTCGCGTGGTTCCCGGTGCCGGACGGGGCGTCGGGTGCCGCGGTGGGCACCCTGGTCGAGGCGGCCTCGCGGCCCGTGACCGAGGTGACCGCCGCGTACGGCGCGGGGGAGGACGGCGTGAGCACCGCGCTGACCTACGCGACCGCGGACGGCGGGCCGACCGCCGTCGTCCGCATGCCGCACCAGGCGGACTCCACGGGGGCCGCCTGCGACCTCGGCACGTACGCGACCGTGCACGGCACGGTCGACGTGTGCACGGCGTCGACCCTCGGCTGGTCGAGCCCGGCCGTCGAGCCGGCCGGCCGGCTCGACCTGTCGGTCCTGGACGACGACGCGCGCGCCGAGCTCGCCGACCAGGTGCGCGCCGACGCTGCCGCCGTCGAGGCGGGGACGCTGGAGGCGCCGTCCGACACGTACTTCGGCGGCAAGGCCCTGGCCCGGGACGCCACCCTGCTCACCCTCGCCGACGGTCTCGGGCTGGAGGACGTGGCCGGGCCGCTGCGGTCGGGGCTCGAGGAACGGCTCCGGGAGTGGGCCGAGCCCGACGGCTGCGCGCGCCGCGCCGAGCGCTGCTTCGTGCACGACCCGGTGCTGGCGACCGTGGTCGGGAAGGTGCCGGGATTCGGCTCGGAGGAGGCCAACGACCACCACTTCCACTACGGGTACTTCCTGTACGCGGCGGGGGTGGTGGCGGCCGACGACCCGGCGCTCGCCGCCGACCTCGCGCCCGTGCTGGACCTGCTCGCCGCGGACATCGCCTCGGGCACCGGGGTGGGCGGGATGCCCGCGCTGCGCGTGTTCGACGTCTACGCCGGCCACTCGTGGGCGTCCGGGTACGCGCCGTTCGCCGACGGCAACAACCAGGAGTCGGCGTCCGAGGCCGTCTCGGCCTGGAACGGGCTGGCCCTGTGGGCGCAGGCGACAGGGGACGCCGGGCTCGAGGAGCAGGCGCGGTGGATGCTCGGCGCGGAGGCCGCCTCGGCGCGCGCCTACTGGACCGACTTCGACCGGGACGACCCCGCCGTGGAAGGCTTCGGCCACCAGGTGACGTCGCTCGTGTGGGGCGGCAAGCGGGACTGGGCCACGTGGTTCAGCGCCGAGCCGAGCGCGATGCTCGGGATCCTCGTGCTGCCGGCCCAGCCGGTCGCGACCTACCTCGGCGGGGACCCGGACCGCATCCGCGCCAACCTCGACGAGGCGCTCGCGGGTCCGCGCGAGGACCCCGCGTCGTGGGACGTGATGTTCGGCGACCAGCTGCTCGTGTACGCCGCGCTGGCCGGGCCGGAGGACGCCGCCGCGGCGCTCGACGTGGCCCGCGACCTGCCCGACGAGCGCATCGACGACGGGAACACCCGTGCCTACCTCCTGGCCTGGCTCCTGGCGCACGCCTCCCGACCGCCGAGGTAGTCCCGAACCTCCGCGAGGTAGTCGGATCCATGGCGAGATAGTCCCTGGGGCCGGCGAGGTAGTCGGATCCTTCCGAGGTAGTCCTGGGGCCCGCGAGGTAGTCGGATCCTTCCCGAGGTAGTCCTGGGGCCCGCGAGGTAGTCGGATCCTTCCCGAGGTAGTTCTGGCCACGGCGTCCTCGCGGAGGTCTCGAACTACCTCGGCGAGTTCTTAACTACCTCGGCGTGATCGTGACTACCTCGGCGGGTTCTGGACTACCTCGGCGCGATCGTGACCTCAACGTTGCAGACGCATGTTGACGGGTGAAGTCCCGAGCCCTACGGTGAATCCATTCAACGCGGGGAATCGCTTTCCCGCACCGGGTCGGCGACGCCGCCCTCCCGGAGGCTGACCGGGCCCACACGTGCCCGGACATCGACGGAGATGGGACCGGGCCATGGCACACGAGGGCACCGCACGCGCCGGCGTCGCGACCGCGCCGGTGGGCCCCCGCGACGGCGGCGCCCGGCTCGACCGGTGGTTCGGCTGGGTCGACACCCTCGCGTTCCTGGGCCTGGTCAACCTCCTGATCCTCGTGGGCACTCTCGCCGGGGGCGTGGTGCTCGGCGTCGCGCCCGCGCTGGCGGCGGCGACCGTCGTCAGCCGCACGCGGCTGCGGGGCGACACCCAGCGCGCCGCGCGTGTCTTCGTCAGCGCCTGGGCCTCCGGCTTCGGCCGCGCCAACCTCCTCGCGGCGCCCGGCCTGCTGGCCGTCGCCCTCACCGGCACGAGCCTCCTGGTGCTCGACGACGCCCCGACGGTGCTGCGGGTCGCCCTCGCCGTCGTCGCCGGCCTCGGCGTGGTGCACCTGCTGCTCGCGCTGACCATGGACGCCCACTACGACCTGCGCCGCGGCGACGTGCCGCGCCTGGCCTGGTCGTTCCTGCTGCGCTTCCCCGGCGCGCCCCTCCTGCTCGCGGCGACGACGGCGCTGGTCGGCGTCGTCACCGCGTTCGTGCCCGGCCTCCTGCCCGTCGTCTCGATCGGCGCGTGGGCGTACCTGTGCACGGCCCTCTGCCTGTCCTTCTACGCCGCCAACGACCGCCACCTCGGCGATCCGGCGGCCACCGACCCCCTCGACGAGTGAACGACGACGTGCACTCCCACGAAAGGAACACCATGCGCACACGACGGCTGGCTCCCCTGGCCCTCCTCGCGGTCGGGAGCCTCGCGCTCACGGCCTGCGGCAGCGGCGGCTCCGGCGACGGCGGCGACGGCGGTGGCGGCGAGGCGCTCGACTCGCTCTCGATCATGGCGCCGTACTTCTCGACGACGCCGCCGGCGGACGACGACCCGGTGGGCGCGAAGCTCTCCGAGCTGGCGGGCCTGGACCTCGACATGCAGTGGGTGCCGAACGCCGAGTACGGCGACCGCACCAACGTGGTGCTCGCCGGCGACGAGATCCCCGATGTCATGGTGATCCAGCAGAAGAGCCAGGGCTTCGTGCAGACGGCGGAGGCCGGCGGGTTCTGGGACCTCACCGAGTACCTGGCGTCCGGTGACTACCCGAACCTCGTCACGGAGAACCCCGACGTCCAGCAGGCCTCGAGCGTCAACGGCAAGGTCTACGGCGTGTACCGGGCCCGCGACGTCGTGCGCACGTCCATCACCATCCGCAAGGACTGGCTGAAGAACCTCGGCCTCGAGGAGCCCACGAACACCGACGAGCTCATGGCGCTCGCCAAGGCGTTCACCGAGGACGACCCCGACGGCAACGGCAAGGACGACACCTACGGGATGATCATCCCCGCCTGGGGTGCGTCGATCGGCACGGGCAGCCCCTACGACGCCATCGAGACCTGGTTCGGCGCGGGCAACGTGTGGAAGGACGAGGGCGGCAAGCTGATCCCGTCGTTCACCACCCCGGAGTGGAAGCAGGCGCTGGACTACGAGAAGCAGCTCATCGACAACGGCTACGTCAACAAGGACTACGCCACGATGGACGGCTCCACGCAGTGGAACGAGCCGTTCCTCAACGGCAAGGGCGGCATCATCATCGACGTCCAGTCGCGCGCGTCGCAGCTGGCGGGCCTGTTCAAGGACAAGGACCCGAAGACGTACGACCAGTTCGTCGCGCTCCAGGGCAACATCGCCGGGCCGAACGGCGACTTCGCGCTCCCGACGCCGGGCTACAGCGGCTTCCTCGCCGTGCCGAAGGCGTCGGTGCAGACGGAGGAGCAGCTCAAGCAGGTGCTCACCGCGCTGAACGAGCTGAGCAGCACCGAGGGCCAGATCCTCGAGAACAACGGCATCGAGGGCGACAACTTCACGGTCGAGGACGGCTTCGTGGTCAACGACGAGTCGAAGCAGGACTACACGGACCTGGTCAGCGGCTCGTGGGCCCAGATCGGCACCAACGTGGCCGGCTACGAGGCCTACAAGCCGAAGCCGGAGACGGAGTACGACGCCGAGCTCGAGAAGGAGCGCGCGGACCTGCAGGCCAAGGACCTCGAGAAGGCGGTCTTCAACCCCGGGGCGGCGCTCGTCTCCGAGACGTACATGACCAACGGCGTGCAGCTGGACCAGGTCATCGCCGACGCCCGCATCCAGTACATCAGCGGGCAGATCGACGAGGCGGGGCTCGACGCGGCGATCGCGCAGTGGAAGTCCAGCGGCGGTGACGCGGTCACGGCCGAGATGAACGAGCTCTACGGCCAGCTCGGCTGATCCCCTCCGGTGCGGGGCCGGGCCTCGGTGCCCGGCCCCGCACCCCGTCCGAGAAGGAGGCTGCGATGACCGCCGTCGTCGACGTCGAGCAGGCCGGCACGCCCGCGCCCGCCGCCCCTCCCGCGCCCCGCCGGCCGCACCGCGGCTGGGCCCGGGTGGTGCGCTACCGGTGGCTGCTGGTGATGATGCTGCCGGGCATCCTGTACTTCCTGCTGTTCCGCATCTGGCCGATGTGGGGCGCGCAGATCGCGTTCAAGAACTACGTGCCGTTCCTGGGGATCCAGGGCTCGGAGTGGGTGGGCTGGCACCACTTCCAGGAGTTCTTCTCCAACCCCGACTTCCCGCGGCTGCTGGGCAACACGCTGATCCTGGCGGCCCTGAGCCTGTTCGTCGCGTTCCCGTTGACGATCGTGCTGGCGCTGCTGCTCAACGAGGTCCGCCTGTCGGTGCTCAAGCGCACCGTGCAGACGCTGGTCTACATCCCGCACTTCCTGTCCTGGACCGTGGTGGTGTCGCTGACCGCGCTGCTGTTCGCGATCGGCACGGGCCCGCTGTCGTCCTTCCTGGACGGGCTCACGGGCACGGAGACGAACTACCTGGCCGACCCGGACTGGTTCCGCCCGCTGATCCTGCTGCAGACGATCTGGAAGTCCACCGGGTGGGGCACGATCATCTTCCTCGCCGCGCTGGCCAGCGTGGACCAGGAGCAGTACGAGGCCGCCGTGATCGACGGCGCGGGTCGTTGGCAGCGCACCTGGCACATCACGCTGCCCGCCATCCGGCCGACGATCATCGTGATGCTCATCCTGCAGACCGGCGAGATCCTCAACACCGGGTTCGAGCAGATCTACCTGATGTCGAACGCCCTGAACCGCACGGTCGCGGACGTGTTCGACACGTACGTGTACTTCACCGGCATCCAGCAGGGCGCGTACTCCTACTCCACCGCGGTGGGCCTGTCGAAGGCGATCGTCGGGCTGGTGCTGATCTTCGGCACCAACTGGCTCGCCAAGCGCTTCAACCAGCAGGGGATCTTCTGATGGCCACGACCCAGACCACCGGGACCGTCGTACCCACGCCCACGTCGTCGCCCCGCGCCCGGCGGGCCTCGAAGCCGTCCACCCAGCACCAGCGGTTCAACACCCGCGCGGGTCGGGCGTTCGACGTCGTCAACGTCGTCATGCTCGTCGCTGTCGGACTGCTCGCGCTGCTGCCGTTCCTGTACGTGCTGGCCGGGTCGTTCGCGACCGAGCTGGAGATCACCACGCGGCCGTTCTTCCTGTGGCCCCGTGAGTTCACGACCGACTCCTACGCCTCGATCCTGTCCTCGGACGCGTTCGTGCGGGCGTTCGTCACGACCGTCGTCGTGACCCTGGTCGGCACGCTCGTCCAGCTCGCCCTCACGGCGCTGATGGCCTACCCGCTGTCGAAGGTCGACCTGCCCGGGCGGCGCACCATCATGACCGTCGTCGTGTTCACGATGGTGTTCTCCGCGGGCATGATCCCCACGTTCCTGGTGGTCAAGCAGCTCGGCCTGCTCGACACGTACTGGGCGCTGATCCTGCCGATGGCGATCAACCCGTTCAGCCTGATCATCATCAAGAACTTCTTCCAGCAGCTGCCGCAGGAGCTGGAGGAGTCCGCCAAGATCGACGGCGCGCACGAGCTGCAGATCCTGCGCCACGTCGTGATCCCGCTGTCCAAGCCGGTGCTCGCGACGTTCGCGCTGTTCTACGCCGTCGGCATCTGGAACGACTACATGTCCCCGCTGCTGTACCTGAACGACCAGGACATGTGGACCCTGCAGATGTTCCTGCGGCAGGTCACCGCGTCGGCGTCGCTGTCCGCGCAGGACATGGGCGCCGAGCTGCCCCCGCCCGCGCAGGGCATCAAGTTCGCGGTGGTCATCGTGGCCACCATCCCCGTGCTGCTGGCCTACCCGTTCCTCCAGAAGCACTTCGCCAAGGGCATGCTGATCGGGAGCGTGAAGGGCTGACATGACGATCCACCTCGCGGGCGACTCGACCGTCGCCCCCACCGACGACGGCCGCACCTCGGGGTACCCGCAGGTCCCCCTGCTGGGCTGGGGCGACGAGCTGGCCCCGTTCACGGACGACGTCGTGCGCAACCACGCGATCGGCGGGGCCACCACGGCGTCGTTCCGGGCCGAGGGGCGCTGGGAGAAGCTGCTCGCCGAGCTGCGGCCCGGCGACACGGTGGTGATCCAGTTCGGCCACAACGACCAGAAGGAGCCGGACGAGCTCGCCGCCGAGGGCGGGTACACGGACCGGCTCGCGCAGTTCGTCGCGGAGGCGCGCGCGAACGGGGCCCGGCCGGTGCTGGCCACCAGCGTCGAGCGCCGCCTCTACGACGGCGCCGGCGACGACGCCGCCCTGCGCTGGTCGCACGGGCCGTACCCCGCCGCGGTCCGGGCCCTCGGGCACGATCTCGACGTGCCGGTGCTCGACCTCACCGCGTTCACCCGCTGGCTGTACGGGTGGCTGGGCCGCGACGCGTCGGCGGCGCTCTTCCCGCACGGCGCCGCCGCGGCGGCGGGCCTGCCCGTCGACGATTCGCTGGCCAAGGACAACACCCACTTCACGACGGCGGGGGCGCGCGCGGTCGCGCGCTACGTCGGCGAAGCCCTGGCGTCCCTCGACGGCGCGCACGACGCCGATGAGCCGCTCGGGGCGTGGGTGATGCAGCCGTGACGACGTCCCTGGTGGAGGGGACCTACCGCAACGCCCTGGCCGCACCCGGCGACCTCGCCGGGTGGGTCGCGGAGGGCCCGGTGGGCGTCGAGCACCGCGACGACGGCCTGGTGCTGCGCAGCACGGCGGACGAGGCCGCGCTCGTGGCCGACGGCCGCGGGGACCACGCGCACTTCACCTACTGGTGCCCGGAGGTGTTCCCGGCGGACGTCGAGGTCGCGTGGGACTTCCGGCCGCTCGCCGGCGACGGGCTCGCGATGCTGTTCTTCGCCGCGACCGGCACCGAGGGGCGCGACCTCTTCGACCCGTCGCTCGCCGAGCGCACCGGGTACTACCCGCAGTACCACTCGGGCGACGTGTCGACGCTCCACGTGTCCTACCTGCGCCGCAAGTGGGCGTCCGAGAAGCGGTTCCGCACCTGCAACCTGCGCAAGAGCCCCGGCTTCCGGCTCGTCGCGCAGGGCGCCGACCCGCTGCCCGGCCCCGAGGACGCCGACGGGCACTACCGCGTGCGCGTCACCAAGCGCGGCGCGGACGTCGCCTTCGCGATCGACGACCTCACCCTCTTCACGTTCCACGACGACGCGCCGCTGGGCGCCGGCCGGATCGGCTTCCGGCAGATGGCCCCGCTCGTCGCCCACTACCGCAACCTCGAGGTGACCCCGCTGTCATGACCACCGCCACCGCCGTCCACCCTGCCGATCCCGCCGACGCCCCGCGGGCGGTCGACGTCCCGCTGCGCTGGCTCGACGACGTCGCGCCGGACCTCACGGTCGGCGGTGTCACCTGCGGCGTCCCGTTCCGCCCGGGCGTGGTGCGCGACGCCGCGGCGCTCGCCGTCGTGGACGCCTGGGGCCGCGCCGTCCCCGCGCAGACGTGGCCCCTCGCGACCTGGCCCGACGGCAGCGTGAAGTGGTCCGGCGTCGCGCTGGGGGCGGCGACGCCGCCCAGCGCGGCGTACCGCGTGGTCGCCGACCCGGAGGACGCGCAGGACGGCGCGCAGGACGGAGCAGGGCCCGCGGTCACGGTGACGGAGCACGCCGACGAGGTCGTCGTGGACACGGGCGCGTGCACGGTCGTGGTGGGGCGCTCCGGGCCGGACGTCCTGCGGTCGGTGCGGGTCGGGGGCGTCGAGGTGGCGCGCGCCGGCCGGCTGGTGTCCAGCCGCCAGGACCGGCCCGAGCCCGACCACCGGGCGCGGCGCGAGTCCGTGGGCGTGGTGCGCGACGTCGTCGTGGAGCAGGCCGGCCCGGTGCGCGCCGTCGTGCGGGTGAGCGGCGTGCACCGGGACGTCGACCGGGCCCACGAGGACGGCGCGCCCGCCTGGCTGCCGTTCGCGCTGCGGCTGGTGCTCGCGGCCGGGGCGCCGACGTTCCGGCTCGTGCACTCGTTCGTGTGGGACGGCGACCCCGAGCGCGACTTCCTCTCGTCGCTCGGCCTGCGCTTCGACGTCCCGCTGCGCGCCGCGGCGTACGACCGGCACGTGCGCCTCGCGGGGGCCGATGGCGGCCTGGTGCGCGAGGCGGTGCAGGGCGTGACCGGGCTGCGCCGGGACCCGGGCGAGGAGGTGCGCGCGGCCCAGGTGGCGGGCCGCGCCACCCCGCCGCTCGCCGAGTGGGACGAGCGCGTCTCCGGCCGGCTGCGCTGGGTGCCGACCTGGGAGTCCTGGTCGCTGCGGCAGCTGTCCGCGAACGGTTTCACCGTGCACAAGCGCACGGCGCCGGACCGGCCGTGGATCGACGTCGCGCAGGGCACGCGGTCCGAGGGTCTGGGCTACCTGGGGGACACGGGCGGCGGCCTCGCCGTCGGGCTCACCGGGTTCTGGCAGTCGCACCCGACGGGGATCGACGTCGAGCGCGCGACGTCCGACGTCGGCTCCCTCACGACCTGGCTCTGGTCGCCCGACGCCCCGCCGATGGACCTGCGCTTCTACCACGACGGCCTCGGCCAGGACACGTACGACGACCAGCTCGACGCCCTCGAGATCACGTACGAGGACTACGAGCCCGGGTTCGGGAACGCGCACGGCATCGGCCGCACCCACGAGCTCACCGTCACCGCGTTCGGCGCGACCCCCGACGCCGACGCGCTCGCCCGCCTCGCCGCGGGCACCGCCGTCCGGCCCCAGCTCGTGCCGACGCCCGAGGCGCTGCATGCCGCCCACGTGCTCGGCGACTGGGACCTCGTGGACCGGGGCACGCCCGAGCGGGCGGTGCTCGAGGACCGGCTCGCCACCATGCTCGACTTCTACGTCGGCCAGGTGGACCAGCGGTCCTGGTACGGGTTCTGGAACTACGGCGACGTCATGCACGCCTACGACCCCGACCGGCACGTGTGGCGCTACGACGTGGGCGGCTACGCGTGGGACAACTCCGAGCTGTCCCCGGACCTGTGGCTGTGGACGTCGTTCCTGCGCACCGGCCGGGCCGACGTGTTCCGGCTCGCCGAGCGCATGACCCGGCACACGGGGGACGTGGACGTCTACCACGCGGGCCCCTGGCAGGGCCTGGGCAGCCGGCACAACGTGCAGCACTGGGGGTGCAGCGCCAAGCAGGTGCGCATCTCGACGCCGGCGTACCGGAGGCCGCACTACTTCCTCACCGGTGACGAGCACACCCGCGACCTCATGCTCGAGCTGCGCGACTCCGACCGGAACTTCCTCGGGCTCGACCCGACGCGCAAGGTGCGGCCCGACGCCGCCACCTACCGCCCGCGGCCCGAGGCCCTCGCCGTCGGGCTCGGCACCGACTGGAGCGCCCTGGCCGCCACGTGGCTCGCGGACTGGGAGGCGACGGGCAACGAGCGGTCGCGCGACCGGCTGGTCGGCACGATGACCGACATCGGCGCGCTGAAGCACGGCTTCTTCACGGGCGAGGCGCTGTACGACCTGGCCACCGGCCGGTTCGCCACCGACCGCGACCGCGTCACCGTCTCGCACCTGTCCGCCGTCTTCGGGCTGGTGGAGATCTGCTCGGAGCTCGTGTCGCTGGTCGACGCGGGCCTCGTCGACGCGCCCGGCTTCAAGGAGGCATGGCTGCAGTACTGCCGGCTGTACCTCGCGACGCCGGAGGAGCAGGAGGCCGAGCTCGGCGTCGCGCCCTCGGGCACGAACCTCGAGCAGGCGCACTCCCGCCTCGCCGCGTACGCGGCGGCGCACCTCGGTGAGGACGGCCTGGCCGAACTCGCGTGGCGCGCCTACTTCCGGGGCGGGGAGTTCATGGGGGAGGAGGCCTTCCACCCCGTGCCGGTGCTGCCGCCCGAGACCCTGGTGCGGATCGACGAGGCGCGGACGCTGTCCACGAACGACGCCGCCCAGTGCAGCCTCGCCACGATCCAGAACCTCGCGCTGGTGGGGCACCGGCTGCCGCGGGGGTGAACCGGGGGCGGTGCGGGGCCAGTACGCTGTGCGGCGGCAATCTTCACCGGACGTTCACGGGCGAGCGACAGCGGTGAGCACGGCGGCCCGCACCCGGGCCCGACGGACGGAGCACCATGAGCCTCGGCTGGACCAAGCACGGTGACGGCAGGCACGTCGCCCCCGGCGACGTCGTCGCCCCCGACGAGCGGCTGAGCTGGCCGCGCACCATCGGCATCGGCATGCAGCACGTGGTGGCCATGTTCGGCTCCACGTTCATCGTGCCGCTGATCACGGGGTTCTCGCCCGCGACGACGCTGTTCTTCTCGGCGATCGGCACGGCGCTGTTCCTGCTGATCACGCGCAACCGGCTGCCCAGCTACCTGGGGTCGAGCTTCGCCTTCATCGCGCCGATCACGGCCGCGACGGCGTCGCACGGCGAGTCGGTGGCCGTGGGCGGCATCCTCGTCACGGGCCTCGTGCTCGCGGCGATCGGCGCCCTGGTGCACTTCGCGGGCGCGCGGTGGATCGACGTCGTCATGCCGCCGGTCGTGACGGGCACGATCGTCGCGCTCATCGGCCTCAACCTGGCCCCGGCGGCGTGGGGCACCTGCACGGAGTCCGTCGTCGACGGCGAGATCGTCCAGGCGTGCGACAGCGGGTTCCGCGCCGCGCCGCTCACGGCGACGATCACGCTCGCGGCGATCATCCTCGTCACCGTCCTGTTCAAGGGCATCGTCGGCCGCCTGTCGATCCTGGTCGGCGTGGTGATCGGCTACGTCGCCGCGCTGCTCCAGGGCCAGGTGAGCTTCGACGCGGTCCTCTCGGCCGACTGGTTCGGCTTCCCGCACTTCGTCACGCCGACGTTCGAGCCGGCGGTGCTGGGCCTCTTCGTCCCCGTGGTGCTGGTGCTCGTCGCCGAGAACGTGGGACACGTGAAGTCGGTCGCTGCGATGACGGGCAAGAACCTCGACGACGTCGCCGGCAAGGCGCTGTTCAGCGACGGCCTGGCCACTACCCTCGCGGGCGTCGGCGGCGGCTCCGGAACCACGACGTACGCCGAGAACATCGGCGTCATGGCCGCGACGCGCGTGTACTCGACGGCGGCCTACTGGGTGGCCGCGGTCACCGCGCTGCTGCTGTCGATGTCGCCCAAGTTCGGGGCGCTCATCGCCACCATCCCGGCGGGCGTGCTCGGCGGGGCGACGACGATGCTCTACGGCATGATCGGCATCCTCGGCGCGCGGATCTGGGTGCAGGGCAGGGTCGACTTCGGCAACCCGGTGAACCTCACCACGGCCGCCGTCCCGCTGATCATCGGCATCGCGAACTTCACGTTCTCGGCCGGGGACCTCACCTTCGAGGGCATCGCGATCGGCACCGCCTCCGCGCTGGTGATCTACCACGGCATGCGGGCCATCGCGCGGTGGCGCGGCACCGGCCAGGAGCCGGCCTCGCCGGCGTCGGCGCCCGCCGCCGCCGAGGCGACGGACTGACGCGCGCCCCGGGTGGTCCGGACTACTCCTTGGACTGGACCACCTGGGCGATCGGCGTGATCTCGCTGGCGGGCACGCAGCCCTCGACGTCCTTCATCGGGGTCTCGGCGTCCAGCAGCACGTCGTCCGGGTTGAGGGGCGGGCTGTACTCCTCGCCCACGAGCAGGTCGACCGTGGCGCCCTTGCGGTCGTCGAGCACGAGGCGGACGTCGGGGTACTGGGCCGCGAGGGTGTAGCCGCGGGTGATGCCCTTGGTGCCGAACCGCACCTCGGACTGCTGGATCTTGATCCCCTGCCAGTTGCCGGTGTCGACGACGTCGAAACCGCGCTCGCTGAGCGCGTCCTCGTTCGCGCCGGCCAAGGGCGAGGCGCCGTCGGCGGCGTTGTAGACCCGCACCTTGACGTCGGAGTAGGGCACGGGCAGGGCGCCGTCCGGCTGGCCCTTGACCTGGGGCAGGCAGGGCTCGGGCTGCGTCGCCTCTGCCGCGGGCGTGTAGATGGGCCGGGAGAAGGGTGAGCTGAACGCGCCCGAGTACATCGCGGCGGCCGCCAGGCCGGCGAGCAGCAGGAACGCCACGAGGAGCCCGAAGACCACGGCCTGCCGCTCGTGCTCGCGCTTGCGGCGCGTCTCGCGGACCGGGTCAGGGGCAGGTGATGTCACGCGAAGAAACTACCCGAGTTCGGGGGATCGTTCGCGGGAGCGCCACCGGTCGTGGCGGGACTCACCGGAGCACGAGCACCCGGGCGTGCAGCACGGGACGCTGCTGGAGGGCGGCCCGCACGGCGCGGTGCAGCCCGTCCTCCAGGTACAGCACGCCCTGGTACTCCACCACGTGGGCGAAGAGGTCGCCGAAGAACGTCGAGTCCTCCGCGAGCAGGTGGTCGAGGTCCAGCGTGCGCTTGGTGGTGACGAGCTCGTCGAGGCGCACCTGGCGTGGCGGCACGTCCACCCAGTCCTTGGCGGTGACGTGCCCGTGGTCGGGGTAGGGACGGCCGTCCCCCACGGCCTTGAAGATCATGGCTGCCATCGTAGGGGCGGGCCTGTGACCGGCCGCGATGTTGCCTCGCGATACGGACACGATCCCGTCACGATCCCGTCACGGACGGCGGCTGCCGGTGGGGAAGGCCCGCCCTTTTCGTGGACGCCGCCGCGTGGCAGGCTGGGACCCGCACCAGCGTGGGAGCGCTCTCATCCGGAGCGCCGGCCGGCACCGATCGAAGGAGATCGCCATGGTCCTCGGTTCCTCTCGTCGCCCCTCCGTCCCGACGGCGGCCAGGGCGGCGCTCGTCCTCGCCGCGGCTGCCGGCCTGGCCCTGAGCGGCCTCTCGGCGTCCGCGTCGCCACCCCCGCCGTCGGACCCGCAGCTGTGGGTCGACCCGGACAGCTCGACGATCGGCCACGTCGAGGAGCTCGGCCTGACGGGGGACGCGCGCGACGACGCGCTCGCGCTCGCGGGCATCCCCTCGGCGACGTGGTTCACCGGCGGCACGCCGCGCGAGGTGAAGCAGGACGTCAAGGACGTCGTCGTGCACGCCCACGCCGACAAGGCGATCCCCGTGCTGGTCGCCTACAACCTCCCGTTCCGCGACTGCGCGCAGTACTCCGCGGGCGGCGCCACGTCGCTCGCCGAGTACACGGCGTGGATCGACGGGTTCGCGCGCGGGATCGGCAACAAGCAGGCGGTCGTGATCCTCGAGCCGGACGGGCTCGGCATCATCCCCTGGTACACCACCGTCGAGGGCAACCAGGAGTGGTGCCAGCCGGCGGAGGCGGACCCGGAGACGGCCGCGGCGGAGCGGTTCGCCATGCTCAACCACGCGGTGGACACCCTGGGCGCGCTGCCGGGCACGAAGGTCTACCTCGACGCGGGCAACAGCAAGTGGCTCAACGTGGGCGACAACACCGACCGCCTCCTCAAGGCGGGCGTCGAGCGGGCGGACGGGTTCTTCCTCAACGCCTCGAACTACCAGTACACCGAGAACTCCGAGGCGTACGGGCGCTGGATCTCGTCGTGCCTCGCGCTCGTCACCGAGGTGGGCGGGGCGTTCGGCGACTGCGGGAACCAGTACTGGAACGGCGGCCCGGCGAACGGGTGGTCGGGCGTGGAGATGTCCCCGTACGGGCGGTGGTCCGCGGACGCCGTCGACCCGGCGCTGAGCACGGCGGGCGTGGACTCGCGGTACGCCGAGCAGCTCGGTGACGTGCGGCCCACGACGTCGTTCGTCGTCGACACCTCGCGCAACGGACAGGGGCCGTGGGACCCGACGACGTCCGAGAACACCTACTCCGACGCCGAGGACTGGTGCAACCCGCCCGGGCGCGGCCTGGGGGCGCGGCCCACGCTGGACACGGGCGAGCCGCTGGTCGACGCCTACCTGTGGATCAAGGTGCCCGGCGAGTCCGACGGCCAGTGCTTCCGCGGCACCGGCGGCCCGCTCGACCCGGAGCGCGGCATGGTCGACCCGCCCGCCGGGCAGTGGTTCGTGGAGCAGGCGGACGAGCTGGTCGAGCTCGCGGTGCCGGCCCTGTCCTGACCGGCGCTACCGGCGCAGCTCCACCAGGTGCCGGGCCGAGTGCGCGACGAACGGGCCGTCGGCGACGATCCGTTCGTGCAGGTCGCGCAGCTCGGTCCGGTACGCGTCGACCGTGAAGCCCGGCACCATCCACACCACCTTGCGCAGGAACCAGACGACGGCGCCGACGTCGTGGAACTCGATCCGCAGGTGCTCGGCCCGCAGGTCGACGAGCTCGAGCCCGGCGGCGCGGGCGGCGGTCACCTCGTCCTCCGGGTCGCGGCCGCGCCGGACGTCGTCGGGCTGGGGGCCGAGGAAGAACTCGACCAGCTCGAAGACGCTCGCCGGCCCGACGTGCTGCGCCAGGTACGTCCCGCCGGGACGCAGCACGCGCGCGATCTCCGCCCAGCGTGGGACGACCGGGTGCCGGCTGGTGACGAGGTCGAACGCGCCGTCGGCGAAAGGAAGCGGGGTGCCGTCCGGATGCTCGGTCGTGACGGCGTCGTCGTGCGCGACGACGGCGACCCCGAGCGGGTGCAGCAGCCTCGACGCGGCGGCGACGTTGGGCGGCCAGCCCTCGGTGGCGACGAGCAGGCGGGGGAGCGACGGCGCCGCGGCGAGCACCTCGCCGCCGCCGGTCTGCAGGTCGAGCGCGGCGTCGACCGTGCCGAGCCGCTCGTGCAGCAGCCGGGAGTAGCGCCAGCTGGGCCGCTCCTCGGTGGCGCGACCCTCCAGCCAGGTGAAGTCCCAGCCGGCCATCGGTGCGGCGTCGGCCTCGGCGACGAGCTCGTCGAACGTGCGGTCCATCCGGCCATCCTGGGACGCCGACCAGGCGGTTGCTACCGAAATAGGCCGCGACGGGAGCCGAAACCGATGGCAACCGCCTGGTCGGCGCGAGACGGGGCCCGAGACGACGAAGGGCCCGCACCGTGCGGTGCGGGCCCTTCGGTCCGGCGGAGGATGGGGGATTCGAACCCCCGAGGGCGTGAACCCAACACGCTTTCCAAGCGTGCGCCATAGGCCGCTAGGCGAATCCTCCTGGAGCGCGACCCGCATCCTGCGCGGGCAGCCCCAGAAGAATAGCCGACACCCTGCCGTGGCTCCGAATCCTGCGGGGGTGACGGCGGTCTCTACCTGTCTCCGCCGTGTCGCTGCCGCCGGTTTCGGGACGGGGCGGGGTCTCGGTTAGGCTGTCGGGCAGACCCCTCGTGCGGCACCATCTCGCCGAACTCCCCCAGGGCCGGAAGGCAGCAAGGGTAAGTGAGCTCTGGTGGGTGTGCGGGGGGTCCTTCACGTCCGGCCCGGCCCTCGCAGCGTCGCGAGAGTGCCGCGGGTCACAGAATCCACGATGCGGACGCGGAAGCGTCCGCTGAATGAGATTTCCCGGTCGCCGGCTTGGTGAACCGGGCCGCGGGTGGTCACTCTGAGGGCATGTCCCGCATCGCTCCCGCAGCCATCTCGACCGCGCGCTCCTGCCGTCGCGGCGAGATGTGCCGTGCCGCGACGACCCCGGGCCGCACGGGCACGCGCCGAATGTGCGAGCTCGGCTGACGCCTCACCGGCATCGCACCCGACGACGTCGTCGTCGCCCCTCCCCGGCCCGCCGGGGAACCCCGCTTCCCGCCGCCTCGAGCTGATGGCCGTGGCCGCCGCACCCCACCCCGCACACCGGCGCCGTACCCGGCGCCTGCCCGGAAGGACCACCATGTCCCGGAACCCCGCCCGTACCCGTCTCCTCGCCGTCACCGCGATCGCGGCCGCGACCACCGTCACCCTGTCCGCCTGCGGCGGCGGCTCCGGAAACGCCGAGGGCGACGGCACGCTCCGCATCGGCGTCGTCGGAGCGTCCGACGACAAGTGGGCCGTCTTCCAGGAGCAGGCCGAGGCCGAGGGCCTCACGATCGAGCTGGTCGACCTGCAGGACTACACGCAGGCCAACCCCTCCCTCTCGCAGGGCGAGCTGGACGCGAACCAGTTCCAGCACCTGCAGTTCCTCGCCGGCTACAACGTCGACGCCGACGACGACCTGACGCCGATCGGCGCCACCGCCGTCTACCCGCTGGGCCTGTACTCGGAGAAGCACACCTCCCTCGAGGAGATCCCCGCCGGCGGCGAGGTGGCCGTGCCGAACGACCCGACCAACCTGGCCCGCGCGCTCCTCGTGCTGCAGGAGGCCGGCCTCATCGAGCTCAAGGACGGCGGCAGCGCCGTCTCCACCGAGGCCGACGTGCTGCCCAGCTCCAAGGTCACCGTCACCCCGGTCGCCGCCGAGCAGACGCCGATCCAGCTCAAGTCGGTGGACGCGTCCATCGTCAACAACGACTTCCTCAAGGACGCCGGGCTCGACCCCGAGACCGCGCTGTTCCAGGACGACCCCGACTCCGACGCCGCCGCCCCGTACATCAACGTGTGGGTGGCGCGCGCGGAGGACAAGGACGACCCCGACCTGAAGAAGCTCGCGGAGATCTCGCACTCCGACGAGGTCGTCGCCGCCGAGCAGGAGGCCTCGGGCGACACCGCCGTCATCAAGGACAACTCGCCCGAGGAGCTGCAGGAGATCCTGTCCGGCCTCGAGGACGACATCCGCAACGCGTCCTGACCCGACGACGGCCGGGGCGCGCGGGCCAGCCCGCGCGCCCCGGCCGTCGTGCTGGGCACGATGGACCGCAGACCGGTCGCGCGGACGACGGGCAGACCAGTGAGCGCAGACCAGTGAGGACGAACAGGTGAGCGACAACACGGACGGACCGGCCCCCGGGACGCCGGCGATCGAGCTGCGCGGGGTGTCGAAGACGTTCGGCGAGGGCGACCGCGCGGTGCGCGCCGTCGACGACGTGTCCCTCACCGTCCGCGCGGGCGAGATCTTCGGGGTCATTGGCTACTCCGGCGCGGGCAAGTCCACGCTGGTGCGCCTCGTCAACGCGCTGGAGACCGTCACCGCGGGCTCCGTGCTCGTCGAGGGCACCGACCTCACCGGGCTGCCTGAGCGCAAGATCCGCGGGATCCGCGCGCGCATCGGCATGATCTTCCAGCAGTTCAACCTGCTGAGCTCGCGCACCGTCGCGGGCAACGTCGCCTACCCGCTCAAGGTGGCGCGCTGGCCCAAGGAGAAGCGTGCGGCCCGCGTGGCCGAGCTGCTCGAGTTCGTCGGCCTGTCCGACAAGGCGCGCGCCTACCCGCGCCAGCTCTCCGGCGGGCAGAAGCAGCGCGTGGGCATCGCCCGCGCCCTCGCGACGTCGCCCACCATCCTGCTCGCCGACGAGGCGACGTCCGCCCTCGACCCCGAGACCACGCGCGACGTGCTCGCCCTGCTGCGCCGCGTCAACGCTGAGCTCGGCCTCACCATCGTCGTCATCACGCACGAGATGGACGTCGTGCGCTCGCTCTGCGACCGCGTCGCCGTCATGGAGCACGGCAAGGTCGTCGAGGTCGGCGACGTGTACGACGTCTTCTCCGCCCCGAGCGCCGACGCCGCCCAGCGGTTCGTCGGCACGTCCATGCACGACCGGCCCTCGCCCGACGCGCTCGCCCGGCTGCGCGAGCGGCACCCCGGCCGCCTCGTCACCGTGGGCGTGCGGGAGGGCGCGAGCTCCGGCACCGAGCTCTTCCGCCTGCTGCGCGAGCACGAGGTGGACGGCTCCGTCGTCTTCGGCGGCATCAGCGAGGTCGGCCAGCGGCCGTTCGGCTCGCTCACCGTCGAGCTCGTCGCCCCCGACGACCGCATCGCGACCTTCCTCGCGGCCCTGCGCGAGCACGCCGACGTCGTCGACCTCGGCACGGCCGCACGGCCCGCCGACGACCCGCGCGCCGTGCGGGCCGAGCATGACCCGCAGGGCGAGCGACCCGATCCCGGCGACGACCTGGGCGACCCGTACGGGGCCGCCCGTGACGCCGTCCTGCGGGGCGACAACCTGCGCAACTTCGGAGGCGCCTGATGAACCGCGACTGGTCCACCCTGTGGCCGCTGCTGTGGGAGGCGTTCGGCCAGACCTTGCAGATGGTCACGATCGCGCTGCTCACCGGCGGCATCGCCGGCCTGGCGCTGGGGCTCGCGCTCTACGTGACCCGGCCGGGCAACCTGCTGGCCAACAAGGCCGTGTTCGGCGTCCTCAACGTCGTCGTCAACATCGTGCGCCCGATCCCGTTCATCATCTTCGTGACGCTGCTCGGGCCGGTGACGCTGCAGGTGGTCGGCACGACGCTCGGCACCGAGGCGTTCATCTTCCCGCTGTCGGTCATGACGGCGTTCGGCACGTCGCGCATCGTCGAGCAGAACCTCGTGGGGATCGACCCCGGCGTCGTGGAGGCGGCCCGCGCGATGGGGGCGTCGTCGTGGCGCATCATCACGACCGTGCTCGTGCCCGAGGCGCTCGCCCCGCTGATCCTCGGCTACACCTTCCTGTTCATCGCCGTGCTCGACATGTCCGCGATCGCGGGCCTCATCGGCGGCGGCGGGCTCGGTGACTTCGCCCTGCGGTACGGCTACCAGCGCTACAACTGGATGGTCGTGCTGGTCACCGTCGCGGTGATCATCGTCATCGTGCAGGTCGTGCAGTGGGTGGGGAACCGCCTGGCGCGCAAGGTCCTGCACCGCTGACCTGGCCTCCCGGCCCTGGCGCGACGCCGGTGCGCACGGCATGATCCGGGCGTGGACATCGACGGCGGGACCGACGACGCGCCGGTCCGCCGCCGCGGGGTCCGGCGGGTCGTGGCGGCGCTGGTGGTGGCGGCGCTCGTCCTGCCCGCCGCGGCGCTGACCCTCCAGGCCGTCCCGGTCGACGGCGCGCGGATGGCCGACGACCTGGCGGACGAGGTCGCGGACCGGCTCGCCGCCGACCTCAACGACGTCCGCGACCCGTCCGGCGCGCCCCTCGACGCCACCCGCCTCGCCGCGCACGTCGTCGACGTCGCGCCGTCGGGCCCCGCCGCGGACGGCGTCACGTACGCCGTCTGGCCGGACGGCTGGAGCGACGACGGCGGGACGACCGTCGACGTGAGCGTCCGCGTCGACGTGGCCGCCGACCCGTCGACCGGGATGCTCGGCAGGGCGCGCGCGGCCGGGTCTGCCACGTCGTGCTGGCACTTCGTGGTGCGCCCCGGGCGGGAGCGCGCCGACCGGGACGAGCGGGACTGTGCGGTCGAGGGGGAGGGCCAGATCATCGTCACGCTCGGCGACCCGCCGCCGGCGTCGTCCTTCGGCGTGTACGACGACGACGCCGTCGCCCAGGCGCTCCATCGCTCCGGCCGCGACCTGGTCGTCGCGGTCGGCACGCCCGGGACCGCGGACTGCGTCGTCGCGGTGCGCCCCGACGGTGCCCCGGTGTGGGAGCTGTCCGGCATCGACCCGGCCGCGGTCGAGCCGGGTGGGCCCGGCTGCGTGCCCGAGCTGTACACCGCCCGGGACTGACCAGATCCGCGCGACCCCTGGTGCGCGAGCGGTCCGACCGGCATGATCCGGGCATGCTCTTCGACGAGGAGGCCGAGGACCGCCGACACCCGCCGCCGAGCATCCTGGCGCGCGTCGTGCTGGGGATCGTCCTGACGGTGGTGGCCGTCCTCGTGCTGCTGGTCGTGCTGGGCGCGTGGTGGGCCCACGACCTCACCACGCCGGACGACGGGGACGGGTACGCCCAGGAGCTCGTCGAACGGACCGCGATCGGGATCGCCGACGACGTGGAGGGGCACTTCGCCGAGCCGCTGGACGCGGAGACGCTCGCACAGCGCGCGGTGCAGGACCCGCGGCTGGCCGGGGGACCGGCCGCCCGGTACGACGTCCAGGTCCTCGGTTGGCAGGGGGCGTCGGGAGACCCGGACGGCGCGCGGGTCGACCTGTCGATCGCCGTCGACGTGGACGGATCGTCGAGCGACGCGATCTTCGGCGACAGCCGCTCGGCCGGGCAGGCGACGTCGTGCTGGCACCTCCTGGTGCGGGCCCACGAGTACGACGACACCGCGGACCTCGAGGAGTTCCGGTGCCCGGACGACATGGTGGCGGCGACCCCTGACCCCACGCCCCTGCCGTCCCTCGGCCCGGACGCGGGGCAGGAGCTGCTCGCCGTCGTCGACGGCCTGTCCGAGGGCGCCTCCGCCGACGACGCCGAGCGGGCCGTGCGCGGGGCGTTCCCGGCGTTCGTCGACGTGCGCACCGAGCGCGAGGGGGACCAGCTCGTGGCCACCGCGGGTGTCGTGCGGTCGCGGGACTGCGTCGTCGCCGTGCGCCCGGACGGCGAACCGGCGTGGCAGTTCTCCGACTTCCGCCGGATCCAGCTCGAGCCGGGGGAGGGCGGCTGCACCCCGGGCCTCTACCTGCGGCCGGTCATGACGCACTGACGCCCGCCCGGCCGCCCATCTGCTGAAAGGTCGGTCACACGCCGGTCAGGCGCCGCCACTGCGCGACGACGAGCACCGCGGCGGCGGGGGCGACGGCCGCGGTCAGCGCGAGCGCGCCGACGCCCACCTCGGCCGCCGCGCCCGGGCCGCCGGTGCCCGTCCACAGGGACGGGACGGCGTAGGGGAACCACGCGCCCGCCCCGACCAGCACGACGACCTGCGTCAGCGCGACGACGCCGATCAGCGCCCCGACGGTGGCGAGCGCGCTGCGGGTCGCGGTGGCGACGGCGGCGAACGGCAGCACGAGGCCGGCGCCCAGCAGGCCGGCCGCGAGGGCCCGTGCGGCCGCCTCCCACGCCTCCGGGCCGAACGGCGCGGACACCGACGCCGCGGCGGCGGCCGACGCCCCGACGGTCAGCGCGACCGCGGCGACCACGCACGCGGCGACCCAGCCGAGCACCACGAGCACCCGCGCGAGCGCCAGCGTGCCGCGCGGCGTCGCGAGGCCGAACCAGGCGCCCGCGCGGCCGTCCGCGAGGGGCTGGCCGAACGTCGCCGCGACCGCGAACCCGCCGGCCATGAGGACGGCGACCGAGAGGATCTGGCCGGCCACCACGAGGTGCGTCGTCGCGAGGTCGCCGGCGGCGTAGTCGGCCAGCTTGGCCGCGCCCGCCCCGGCGACGGCGCCGGACCGGGCGAGCGCCGTCATCCCGACCGACGCGAGCGGCACCAGGGCGATCAGCAGCGGCGTCGCGAGGCGTTGCACCGTCGAGCGGCGCCAGCCGAGGGCCTCGACGCGCAGCGCGGTGCCCAGCGCGCTCATGCTGCACCCCCCGTCGCGCTCCCGGCTCCCGCTGTGTCCGCGGCGAGGACCAGGTCGAAGAACCGTCGCTCGAGCTCGCTCCCGCCCGGGTCGAGGGCCCCGACGACGCGGCCGGCGTGCACGACGAGCACGCGGTCGGCGACGCGCGCCACCTCGTCGAGGTGGTGGCTGGAGACGAGGACGGCGGCGCCGGCCGACGCCCGCTGCTGCACCAGCTCGCGCACGAGCACGACGCCGCGCGGGTCGAGCGCCGACGTGGGCTCGTCGAGGACGAGCACCTCGGGGGAGTGCACGACGGCGCAGGCCACCCCGAGCCGCTGGGCGTTGCCGAGGGAGAGCGTGCGGGCGCGCGCGTGCGCCCAGGTGGTGAGGTCGAGCCGGTCGGCGACCGCGGCCGCCGCGCTCTCGACGGCGCCGCGCGGCAGGCCGTGCAGCTGGGCCGCGACGCGGAGGTTCTCGGTGACGGTGAGGGCGGGGTCCACGAGGGGCGCGCCCACGACGTGGCCGAACCGCCGTGCGGCCCCGACCGGGAGGCGTGCCGGGTCGTGACCGAGCACCCGGGCTGCGCCCGCCGTCGGGCGCAGCCGGCCCGTGACCACCCGGAGCGCCGTGGTCTTCCCGGCGCCGTTGAGGCCGATCATCGCGACGACCTCGCCCGGGGCCACGGCCAGGGACACCCCGGACAGTGCCTCGCGGGCGCCGTGGCGGCCGGTGAACGTGTGCCGGACGTCGTCCAGCAGCAGGGGGTCAGGCATCGAGCACCTCCAGAGCGCGGGCGACGGTGCCGGCGAGCGGGACTCTCGCGTCGGTGCGCGCGAGCAGCGCGGCGGTGCAGGCGCCGAGGCAGGCGGCGGCGGCGACGGTCGCGTCGAGGCGCGGGACGCCGTCGGCGACGAGGCGGTCCGCGATCGCGCGCTCGGTCGTGGCGGTCGCGAGGACGACGGCGGCGCGGAGGCGCGGGTTCGCGGCGACCACGGCGACCCGTCGGAGCGCCGTGGTGTCGTCGGCCGGCGCGACGTCGCCGAGCGCGGCCAGCATGCCCCTGCGGACGCGCTCGAACGGAGGGAGGTCGCGGGGCTGCGCGCCCACGGCGTCCGCGATCAGCGGGTCGTAGGGGTCGCTGACCACGACGGCGTCCTTGGTCGGGAAGTGGCGGAAGAACGTCATCTGCGTGACGCCCGCGGCGGCGGCGACCTGCGTCGTCGTGGTCGCGTCGTAGCCCTGCCGCTCGAAGAGGTCGAGCGCGGCGTCGACGATGCGGCCCCGCGTGCGCTGCGCGCGGGGCGAGGTAGGGGGCACCCGGCCACCGTAGCTCGAATGTGAGTCACTCACATTTGGCGTCCGGAGGCCGTGGTCAGGGCCAGGCCGGTGTCCCCCTGCTGCACCTGGATGGTCGTGCTGGTCGCCGTCGCGGTGATCATCGTCATCGTGCAGGTCGTGCCGTGGGTCGGGAACCGGCCGGCGCGCAAGGCGCTGCACCGCTGAGCGGGTCTGCGGCCTGGTGGCGCCTCGGCGCGGGGTCAGTCGCGTCGCAGGAGCTCGATGTCCTCCTTGGCGACCGCGAAGGTCACCTCGCCGGTCTCGACGTCGACGCTGGCGACCAGCGGGACCTTCCGGGTCACCCGTTTGCCGGAGGAGACGGCGACCCGGTACGAGGACGCGGCGTAGACGTCGAGACCTTCGATGCGCTCTGTCATGGCTGGAGGGTATCGGTGCTCTCGCAGATCGGCGGGGGGCGTGCGGGGGTGTGTTCGTGTCGGTCCCGACGTCTATCGTGGGGGCGGTGACCACCGCTCTGTACCGCCGCTACCGGCCCGAGACGTTCGCCGAGGTGATCGGCCAGGAGCACGTCACCGCACCGCTCATGCAGGCCCTGCGCAGCGGGCGCGTGAACCACGCCTACCTGTTCTCCGGGCCGCGCGGCTGCGGCAAGACGACGTCCGCCCGCATCCTCGCGCGCACGTTGAACTGCGCGCGCAACACACCCGAGACCCCGCTCGACACCCCGTGCGGGGAGTGCCCGTCGTGCGTCGAGCTCGGGCGCGGCGGCCCCGGCTCGCTCGACGTCGTCGAGATCGACGCCGCGAGCCACGGCGGTGTCGACGACGCGCGCGACCTGCGCGAGCGCGCCACGTTCGCCCCCGCGCGCGACCGGTACAAGATCTTCATCATCGACGAGGCCCACATGGTCTCGTCCGCGGGGTTCAACGCGCTCCTCAAGATCGTCGAGGAGCCGCCCGAGCACGTGAAGTTCGTCTTCGCGACGACGGAGCCCGACAAGGTCATCGGCACCATCCGCTCGCGCACGCACCACTACCCGTTCCGGCTCGTGCCGCCGGACGTGCTGGGCCCCTACCTGGAGCAGCTCACCGCCGCCGAGGGCGTCGAGCTCGGCGGGGGAGTGGCGCCGCTCGTGACCCGCGCGGGCGGCGGGTCCGTGCGCGACAGCCTGTCCGTGCTCGACCAGCTCATCGCGGGCGCCACCGGCGGCGTCGTCGAGTACGACACCGCGGTCGGCCTGCTCGGCTTCACGCACGCGACCCTGCTCGATGACGTCGTCGACGCCCTCGCCGCGCGCGACGGCGCCTCGATCTTCCGCGTCGTCGACCAGGTGATCGCCACCGGGCACGAGCCGCGCCGCTTCGTCGAGGACGTGCTGGAGCGGCTGCGCGACCTCATCGTCATCGCCGTCTCCGGCGACGCCGCGGAGGCCGTGCTGCGCGGCCTGCCCGCCGACCAGCTCGAGCGGATGCGCGTCCAGGCGGGGCGCCTCGGGGTGTCCGAGCTGTCGCGCGCGGCGGACCTCGTCAACGCCGCGCTCACCGAGATGACCGGCGCCACCTCGCCGCGCCTGCACCTCGAGCTGCTCTGCGCGCGGCTGCTGCTGCCCGGCGCGGACGACGGCGCGGAGGGGCTCGCCGCACGCATCGACCGCCTGGAGCGCGGTGTCATCGCCGCGGGCGGCGCACCCGTGCCCCCCGCCCCCGCTGACGGTCGTGCCCCGGCGGCGCCCACGGCCGCCCCCGCTGACGGTCGTGCCCCGGCGGCGCCCACGGCCGCGCCTGCGACGCCGTCCCCGTCCGGGCCCGTGACGACGGGTGGAGCCGGTGGGCTGAGCGGCGCCGCCGCCGCGCGGGCCGCCCTGCAGGCGAGCCGACGCCCGGCTGCCGAGTCCGAGCACGTCGGCGAGCCCGATCCCGCGCCGGAGCGCGCAGCGGCCGAGCCGGCCGAGGCCGCGCCGTCCGTCGAGCAGGTCGAGTCCGGTTCGTCCGTCGGGCCGGAGTCCGTGGCGGACGAGTCGGTCGAGGCCGTGCCGTCCGACGAGCGAGAGCCCGTGGGGGAGGAGAGCGTCGAGCCGGCGCCGTCCGCTGAGCCGGAGCCTGCGGAGGCCGAGCCTCAGGCGTCCGCCGCACCGGAGACTCCCGCCGAGCGGGACGATTCCGGCCCGTCGGCCGAGCCGGAGTCCGTGGTGGAGGAGCCGGCCGAGCCGGTGACGTCCGTCGAGCCGGAGCCCGCGCCGTCCGCTCCCGAGAGCGCCGTCACCTCGGAAGTGGTGCGGCGGCGGTGGCGCGAGGTCCTGGCCGCCATCCCGAGCCCGCGGGCCGCAGCGTTCCTCGGCGAGAACGCCCAGGTGCGGAGCCTCGAGGGCGACGTGCTGACCCTCGGGTTCGCGCCGGCGGTCGTCGCGCTGGCGCGCCAGGGGCGGCCGGAGACCATCTCGGACGCCGTCTACCAGGCGCTCGGCGTCGCGGTGCGGATCGAGATCGTCGAGGAGGATTCCGGCCCGCGCCCGCGGGAGGCGGGCAGCCCCGCGGCCGCGTCCGACCCGGGCGGTGACGCCCCCGAGGACCCCGACGACTCGGCGCGGCCCGACGACTCGGCGCGGCCCGACAACTCGGTGCCGTTCGACGACTCGCCGCGCCCCGACGTCGCCCCGCCCGGCGAGGCCCGGTCCGGGGG
This sequence comes from Isoptericola sp. NPDC019482, assembly GCF_040632295.1. Classification (NCBI taxonomy): domain Bacteria; kingdom Bacillati; phylum Actinomycetota; class Actinomycetes; order Micrococcales; family Promicromonosporaceae; genus Isoptericola; species Isoptericola sp. NPDC019482. The sequence continues at coordinate 81,408 of NZ_JBEYBQ010000003.1, read as the reverse complement.
CGGCGGCGCGGGCCCGGGGGCCGGTACGCGCCCTTCGGGCAGCACGGTCGCGGCGAGCGAGCCGCGCCCGCACTCCGCCGTCGCGGTCGTCGAGCCGCCCGCAGCGCGCACGCCGCAGCGGACCACGCGGCAGGTGAGCCGGACCGCCCCGGACGCCGTCGCTCCCCGCTCCGGCGGCGCGGCTGCGCCGGCCGCGACGGGCTCGCCCTCCGGCGGCCCCGGGTCGCTCGCGGCCGACGAGGCCGACGCCGCCTGGCTCGCCGGCGTCTCCCTGCACGAGCCGCCGCCCGACGACGAACCCGAGCCGCCGCTCGACGAGCCGGCCGAGGCGTCGGTGGGCCGGCCGGGCGGGCCGCCGCGGCCCGAGCCGGCGCCGACGGTGGCGACCACCCCGGCTCCTGCCACGCCGACCCCGCCCACCCCGGCGACCGCGGCCCCCTCCCGCGGGGAGTCGCCGGCCGAGGCCGTCCAGCGACACGCGCGACAGGCCGGCGGCCAGGGGCGGCCGTCGTCGCCCGGCGGTGCGCCGGGTCCCGACCCGTACGGCGACTGGTCCGCGGACGACCCCGACATCACGTCCACCGGGCTGGTCGGCGTGCAGCTCGTGGTGCAGGTGCTGGACGGCAAGGTCATCGAGGAGATCGCGGAGCAGCCCTGACATGACCGGTCACAGCCCCACCGAGGTCACAACGCTGCACATCGTCGCGGCCGTCATCGTGCGCGACGACGGCCGCGCGCTGCTCGTGCGCAAGCGCGGCACCACCGCGTTCATGCAGGTGGGCGGCAAGATCGAGCCCGGCGAGGAGCCGGTCGCCGCGCTCGTGCGCGAGTGCGCCGAGGAGATCGGCCTGGTCGTCGACCCGGCCGCCGTCCGCCCCCTCGCGCGACGGACCGCCGTCGCCGCCAACGAGCCGGACCACGTGGTCGACGCGCACGTGTTCGAGGTCGCGCTGCCCGCCGGCTTCGATGTCGAGACGCGCGCCGAGCTCGAGGAGCACGTCTGGGTCGACCCCGCCGCCCCGGTGGCCCCGCACCCGCTCGCGCCGTTGTCGGTGGGCCTCATGGCCGACGTCGCCGCCACCCGATGACGGACGGCTGAACCCGCCCTACGGCTGAGCCGCGCGCCGCAGGTCGTCCAGCCAGCCGGCAAGGTTGGCCACGGAGTCGGGCATGAACGGCACCTCGTCGAGCATGCGCAGGAAGCGGGCGGGCGCCACCCACGCGCCCCAGGCGACCTCCTCCGGCTGCCACGTGACGGGCCCGTCGTAGGTGCACTCGTAGAGGAACTCGCGCATCCGGGTGCGGTCGTCGGCGTAGTCGGCGAACCCGAGCGGCACCAGCTCCACGCCCGTGACGCCGAGCTCCTCGGCCAGCTCGCGGCGGGCGGAGTCGAGGGGGTCCTCGCCGGAGCGCAGCACGCCGCCCGCGCAGAAGTCGTACCGGCCCGGGTACAGGTCCTTCGTCGCGGTGCGGCGGTGCACGTAGACGTCGCCGGCGCCGTTGCGCACCACGACCGCGGTGGCCGCATGACGCAGGTTCTCCGAGCGCACCCGCGACCGCGGCGCGGTCCCGCACGGGCGCCCCGCCTCGTCGTACAGCGCCACGACCTCGTCAGCGGAACCGTCCATGCGAGCATCCTGCCGCACCCGGCGGGCGGGCATGACAGATGTCACGGCGCCGCCGTGCAGGCCTCACGGAAGCCGGTGACAGGGGGCACTACCTGCGACGACGCCCCGCCGGGAGGGTGGAGGCATGACTTCGGAACCCATCGTCCACGTCCGCGGGGCACGCCGCCGGTACGGCACGTTCGAGGCCGTGCGCGGGGTCGACCTCGACGTCCACCGCGGGGAGCTCGTCGCCCTGCTCGGCACCAACGGGGCGGGCAAGACGTCGTTCGTCGAGCTGGTCGAGGGCCTCGCGCCCGCCTCCGGCGGCACGGTCCGCGTGCTCGGCCACGACCCCTACCGCGAGCGCCGGCAGGTCGTCGGCTCCCTCGGCATCATGCTGCAGAGCGCCGGGTTCTCCGGCGACCTCACCGTCGCGGAGACGGCGCGCACCTGGGCCGGCACGCTGTCCCGCCCGCGCCCGGTCGACGACGTCCTCGGCGCCGTCGGGCTGACGCACCGCGCCGACGTGCGCGTCGCCAGCCTCTCGGGCGGGGAGAAGCGTCGCCTGGACCTGGCGCTCGCCACCATGGGCGACCCCGAGCTGCTCTTCCTCGACGAGCCCACGACCGGCCTCGACCCGGAGAGCCGCCGCGCCACGTGGCGCCTGGTCCAGGGCATGCTCGAGGCCGGGACCACCGTGCTCCTCACCACGCACTACCTCGAGGAGGCGGAGGAGCTCGCCGACCGCATCGCGATCATGCAGGCGGGGCGCGTCGTGCGGAGCGGGTCCGTGGCCGACATCGTCGGCGCCGAGCCGGCCCGCGTGGAGTTCGTGGTCCGCAACGCGGCAGGCAGCCCCGTCGTGCCGGGGGCGGCCGACCTGCCGTCGCTCGAGGGCATCGTCGACGTCCCCCAGGTCGACCGCACGGGGCGCCTGCGGCTGCGCACCACCAGCCTGCAGGGCGACCTCCACACGCTCCTGCAGTGGGCCGAGGCCCGGCAGCTGCGCCTCGACGACCTGGACGCCCGGTCCGCCTCCCTCGAGCAGGCGTTCCTCGCCATGGACGACACCGACGACACCCACGACGAGACCGCGGAGGTAGCGGCATGACCACCACGACACCGACCCGGAACCCGTCCGCCTCCGGCCGCGCCGCGGGCCGCGGCGGGTCCGCGGCTCCCGGACTGCGTCGCATCGCGGCGCTCGCGAGGTCCGAGCTCCTGCTGCTCGTGCGCAACCGCACCGCGCTGGTCAACGCGCTCCTGCTGCCGCCGGCGACGGTGGGCCTGTTCAGCGCGATCAACGGGGGCGGCGACGACGCCTCCGCCGCGGCGGGCCCCCTGCTGGTGAACGTCCTGACGATCATGGCGCTCGCGATGGTCGTCTACTACAACCTCACCGTCGCGTACGTGGCCCGGCGCGAGGAGCTCGTGCTCAAGCGCTACCTCGTCGGCGAGAGCTCGCGGTCGGAGATCCTCGCGGGGGCGGCCGTGCCGGCGTTCGTCGTGGCGCTCGCGCAGACCGCGCTGGGCATCGTGGCGGTCTCGGTGCTGTTCGAGGCGCCCCCTTTCACGAACCCGCTCCTGATGGTGATCGCGGTGGTCGGCGGGACCGTCATGCTGACGGCGCTTGCGGCCGCGACGTCCGGCCTGTCCCGGACGGTCGAGTCCGCGCAGCTCACGACCTTCCCGCTGCTGATCGTCGCCCTGCCGTTCGCGGGGCTGCTCGGCAGCGGCACGGGGGACGGCGTGGCCGGCGTCCTCGGCACCATCGGCACGTTCACGCCGCTGCGGCCGATCACCGACCTCATGACGCTGGGCATGACCGGGATCGACCGCGACGGCCGGCTCCTGACGACGTTCGGCGAGACGGTCGCCGCCGGGCGGCTGTCGGTGCTGGTGCTCCTGGCCTGGACGGCGATCGGCGTGCTGGCCGCGCGCCGCTTCATGCGCTGGGAGCCGCGCAGGTGACACCCACGACCGGTCGGGGTCGTGGCAGGCTGGCCCGGTGAAGACCGCCGGAGCCGCCGCACCGACTCTGACCGGCGGCGCGCGGGGCGTCGAGGTGTACACCCGCATCAGCCTGTACCTCGTCGCGCTGGTGGAGCCGTTCCTCTACCTGTCCGCCACCGCGACGCTGACCTCCGTCGAGACCGGGCTCCCGAGCACCGGTTCCGCGCTCGCCCTCGCGATCGCGGCTCTGCTCCACACCCTGGCCTGCCTGGCCTTCGTGCACGTCGGCTTCACCCGCCCGTCGGAGCGGCCGGCACGGTCCGTCGTCGGGGTCCTGGCCGGCACGACCCTCGCGGTCGTGGTCCTGGCGTTCGTGGCCCTGCCCCCGACCGGAGGGGACGCGACGGTGGTCGCGCCGCGGGCGGCGACGGCGATCGTCTGCCTGGCGGCGACGACCGGCGCGCTCGCGGTGGTGGTCGGTCGCCGCCGGCTGGTTGCCGTGGGCGTCGTCGTCGCCGCGGTGGCCGTGGCCGTCCAGGCGACGGCGGGCGACGGCGGGCTGGTCGCGGCAGCCCTGTTCAGCTTCGTCCTCACGATGTTCTGGGCCGGGTCGGTGCGGCTGTCGATGTGGATCGTCGAGGTGGTGCGCCGGCTCGCCGACGCCCGCAGCGTCGCGGCGCGCCTCGCCGTCGCGGAGGAGCGGCTGCGCATCGCCCGCGACATGCACGACGTCGTCGGGCGGGCCCTGTCCGCGGTCGCCGTGAAGTCGGAGCTCGCCGCGGCCCTCGCCCGGCGTGGGGACCCGCGCGGCGCCGATCAGATGGACGAGGTGCGCACCCTCGCGCAGGAGTCGCTGCGCGAGGTGCGCGGCGTCGTCGCCGGCTACCGCGCCGCGAACCTCGCCACGGAGCTCGACGGCGCCCGGTCGGTGCTGCGGGCCGCGGGCGTGACGGTCCGCGTCGTGGGCGACCTTCCCGACCTCGCCGCCCCGCAGGTCGAGGCGCTGGCCTGGGTGCTGCGCGAGGGCGTCACGAACATCGTGCGGCACTCCGACGCGCGGGAGGCCCGCATCGACCTCACCGACACCGACACCGGCGGCGGGCGCGAGCTGGCGCTCACCGTCACCAACGACGGCGTCCCCGCGGCCGGGCCGACCGACGGCAGGGGATCCGGCCTCGTCGGGCTGCGCGAGCGCCTGGCCGCCGTCGGTGGGGCGCTCGACGCCGGGAGCCGTGGCGACCGGTTCGTGCTCACCGCCCGCGTGCCCGCTCCGTCCCCCGAGAACCCCGAGCCCAGGGAGGCCGCCGCATGATCCGCGTCGTGCTCGCCGACGACGAGACCCTCATCCGCGACGCCGTCGCCCAGCTCCTCGACCTGGAGGCCGACCTGGAGGTCGTGGCCGTGGCGGGCAGCGGGACGGAGGCCGTCGCGGTGATCGAGCGGCACCGGCCCGACGTCGCCGTGCTCGACCTGCAGATGCCGGGCATCGACGGCATCGAGGTCGCGGTGCGGGCGCGGTCCGAGGTGCCGGGGTGCGGCGTCGTCGTGGTGACGAGCCACGGCCGGCCGGGGCACCTCAAGAAGGCGCTCGCGGCAGGCGTGCGAGGGTTCCTCCCGAAGACGGCGTCCGCGGCCGTGCTGGCGGCGGCCGTCCGGCAGGTCGCCGACGGCGGCCGGTACGTGGACCCGGAGCTGGCCGCCGACGCCATCTCCGCCGGCGACTCGCCCCTGACCGCCCGCGAGGCGGACGTGCTCGAGCTCGCGGCCGACGGCGCCCCGGTCGAGGAGATCGCGGAGCGCGCGGCGCTGGCCCCCGGCACGGTGCGCAACTACCTGTCGTCGGCGGTGGCGAAGCTCGGCGTCGCGAACCGGCACGAGGCGGCGCGGCTGGCACGCGCCCAGGGCTGGGTCTGAGCGGCGACCGGAGCGGCCCGAGCGTCCCTGCCAGCCCGTAGGCTGGACCCTTGTGTACGAGGGCGCAGTCCAGGACCTGATCGACGAGCTCGGCCGCCTCCCCGGCGTCGGGCCCAAGAGCGCGCAGCGGATCGCGTTCCACCTGCTCGCGGCGGACGCGGCCGACGTGCGCCGGCTCGCCGACGCGCTCACCGAGGTCAAGGCGCGCGTGCAGTTCTGCGAGACGTGCGGCAACGTCGCGGAGTCCGAGAAGTGCCGCATCTGCGCCGACCCGCGCCGCAGCGACGACGTGATCTGCGTGGTCGAGGAGCCCAAGGACGTCGTCGCGATCGAGCGCACCCGCGAGTTCCGCGGCAGGTACCACGTGCTCGGCGGCGCCATCAACCCGATCGAGAACGTCGGCCCCGACGACCTGCGCATCAGCCAGCTCATGACGCGCCTCGCCGACGGCACGGTCACCGAGGTCATCCTCGCCACCGACCCGAACATCGAGGGCGAGGCCACGGCCACGTACCTGTCGCGGCTCATCGCCCCCATGGGCGTCACCGTCTCCCGTCTGGCCAGCGGCCTGCCCGTCGGGGGAGACTTGGAGTACGCGGACGAGGTGACCCTCGGTCGCGCGTTCGAGGGCCGGCGGGTCGTCGGCGGCTGACCAGCCCCGACGCCCCGGGACGGGCACGACCAGCAGCACCGACGCCGCCACCGCGGCGGGAGGGGGGGCAGGACCGTGGGGGAGATCGAGCCGGGATCGGAGTTCCGGGACGTCGCCGAGCAGATGTCCGCGCAGGCGCGGGTCTTCCTCTCGACGACCACGCAGGTGGCGTCCGGCGCAGCCCCGGGCGCGGAGATCGCGCTGCTCATCCTCGCGACGTCCGACCTGCTGTCCGCGGGCGCGCGCCTCGCCGCCATCGTCGACGTCGTCCCCGCCGAGCGGTGGGAGCCCGACGCCGGGCCCGAGACCGACGTCGACCCGCTGCGCGACGCGCTCGCGAAGATGTTCGACGGCTTCGACGACTACGTCGAGGTGTCCGACCCGGCGCTGAGCGCCGACGTCGCCCCCGCCACCCTGTCGGGCGACCTGGCGTGCGTCGCCGAGGAGATCGCCAAGGGCCTGCAGCACTTCGACGACGGGCACGAGCTCGAGGGTCTGTGGTGGTGGCAGTTCAGCTACCTGTCGGTGTGGGGTGAGCGGGCGTCGTCGGCGCTGCGCGTGCTGCAGGGCGTGCTGGCGCACCTGCGGCTCGACGTCGACGACGACGTCGCCGCCGAGGCGGAGTACGACGCCCTGCACTCCTGACGCGGTGCCCCACCGGGGTGCCGTGCGAGGATTCCCCGCGTGCCCGACCTCGACACCCTCACCATCGTGCTGCTCGTGCTGGCCGGGCTCACGGCCGGCTGGGTCGACGCCGTCGTGGGCGGCGGCGGCCTGATCCAGCTCCCCGCGCTGCTGCTGGTGCCCGGCATCTCGCCGGTGCAGGCGCTGGCCACCAACAAGCTGGGCTCGATCATGGGCACGTCCACCAGCGCCGTGACGTACTACCGGCGCGTGGGCCCGGACCTCACCACGGCGGGCCCGATGGCGCTCGCGGCGCTGGTGGGGGCGTTCGGCGGCGCCGCGCTGGCGAGCCGTATCCCGGCCGAGCTGTTCAAGCCGATCATCCTCGTGGTCCTGATCGGCGTCGCGACGTACACGGTGCTGAAGCCGAAGCTCGGCGCGCACGACAACCTGCGCTGGGAGGGCAACCGACACCGCTGGACGGCGGCCGGGATCGGCCTCGTCATCGGCGCGTACGACGGGCTGCTCGGCCCGGGTACCGGCACCTTCCTCGTCATCGCGCTGGTCAGCGTGCTGGGGTACGCCTTCCTGCCGGCCTCGGCGCTGGCGAAGATCGTCAACTTCGCCACCAACCTCGGCGCCCTGCTGTTCTTCGTCCCGCACGGCGCCGTCCTGTGGGGCCTGGGCCTGATGATCGGTGCGGCCAACCTCGTGGGCGCGTACGTCGGGGCGCGGATGGCGGTGGCGAAGGGCAGCGCGTTCGTGCGCGTCATCTTCGTCGTGGTCGTGGGCGCCCTCATCCTCAAGCTCGGCTACGACGTCTGGCAGGACTGGCGGTCCTGAGGCCCCGCGCCGCGGCACGCCGGCGCCCGGTCGGCGTCACGTGTCGAGGGCGCGGACGAGCCGGTCGAGGTCGTCCAGCAGCGCGGCCAGGCGCGTCCCGGGGATGCCGGCGACCATGCGGGCCTCGACGGCGTAGACGGCGTCCTGGGCGGACCTCAGGCGGCGCTCGCCGGCGGCGGTGAGGCGCACCGGGCGGGCCCGGCCGTGGTCGACCACGTCGGGCCGGGTCGTCAGGCCCGCCTCCTGGAGCCCTCGGAGCACGAGGTTCATCGACTGCCGGGTGACGAAGGTGGCGCGGGCGAGCTCGGCGTTCGACAGCCCCGGGTGCAGCGCGAGGACCTCGAGACACGAGTACTGGGGCACGGTCAGGTCGTGCTCGCGCAGCGCGGTGTCGAGGGCGCCCCGCAGGGCGGAGTGCGCGCGCTTCAGGCGGTAGCCGACGTGCTCCGTGACGTCGGCGGCGGGGTGCGGCGAGACAGGTTGCGAGGAAGCCATGTCAACATGTTGACACAAGGCGAGCGGAGTCGTAGCGTCGGACATGTCAACACGCTGACATAGGAGAGCATCATGGCTACGCATTCGACCGCCACCGTTTCCGGTCTCGACTTCCTGGCGCTGCAGGTCCGCGACGTCGACGCGGCCGCCGCCTTCTTCGAGGAGCGTCTCGGGCTGCGCCGCGCTTCGGCGGCCCCGCCTGGTGCCGTCGTCTTCGCGACCGAGCCCGTCCCGTTCGCCGTCCGCGGGCCGCTGCCCGACACCGACCTCGACGCCGGCCGACCCGGTCTCGGCGTCGCGCTCTGGTTCGCCACGTCCGACGCGGTCGGGCTCCACGACGGGCTGACCGCTGCCGGCGTCGAGGTGCTCACGCCGGTCACGGACTCGCCGTTCGGCCCGATGTTCTCGTTCGTCGGCCCCGAGGGGTACGTGCTCACCGTCCACGGGGCGTGAGGCGCACGGCGCGATCCCCGGTGGTCCAGGGGCGCGAGCATCGCGCCTAGCGGTGCGAGGGGCCGGCGGGGAACTCGTTCAGCAGCGCTGACGTGACCTTCACGTCCCGCAGCTCGCTCCAGCCGACCGCGCGGGTGAGCCGCCACCAGGCGTCCCGGGTGTAGACCCGCTCCCTCCGGCCGTCGTGGAGCCGGTAGAGGTAGCCGGTGCGCTCCGACCTGGCGAAGTACGAGATGTACTCGACGTCGAACGCGTTCTTGGCCCGGTCGGGGATCCGCGGGTCGGTGCAGTCGCCGCCCCAGTGGCGCACGGTGCCGCAGGACGTCGCCCACATGAGGTCGCCGTTGCGGTCGAGCATGAGGTAGCGGCCGGACGGCACCCGGGCCCAGCGGGAGTCGAAGTCGGTGCCCCGCTCCAGGCTCGTCAGGAAGGACCGGCTCGCGTACGAGGCGCGGCCGAGCCGCTCGGCCAGGGCGGCCCGCGCCCTGGTGCTCGTGAGGAGGTGCCGGGTGCCGCCGGAGACGAACCACACCTCGTCGCGCGAGAGGTGCGGCCGGTACTCGACGAGGTACCCGGTGCTCTTGTTCCACAGGTGTCCCCACCGGGACTGGCCGCTCGCGACCTTGCTGCGGATCTCGGTCAGGCGCCGGTAGATCGAGGCCCCCGGGCAGGCGGTGCCGGCCACGTCGCGGTGCCCCGAGATCCTGGCCTCGCGCGCGCCGTCGAGGGTGGTGTACCCGCGGGCGGGGACGCCGTGCAGGGCGAGCTTCCAGGCCAGCAGGTCGATGACGCCGCGCACGGCCGCGTCGCTGACGGTGGCCTGCTGGTAGTTGCCGAGGACCGACACCCCGACGGTCTCGTCGTTCACCCCCACGGCGTGCCCGCCGACGATCTCCAGCTCGACGCCGCCCGAGCGACCCTCCCAGGCGCGGCCCCACTTGTCGACGAGGAAGTTGTACCCGATGTCGCCCCAGCCGCGGGTCTTCGCGTGGTACGTGTAGATGCCGCGGATGATCGACGGCACCTGCGCGGACGTGTAGCTGTTGGTGCCGGCGGTGTGGTGGATGACCGCGCCCTTGACCTGTCCCTGCCGCGGGGTCCAGGTCATGAGGGACTCGTCGGCGCCCCAGTCGGCGCGGGAGCGGATGGCGGGGCCGTCGTGCTGGTCCCCGGTCGCCACTGCGCCCGCGAGCGACACGGCGCCGCCGGCACCCATCCCGAACGGCGAGAAGCCGCCGTCGACGTCGAGCGACGGCTCCGAGGCCGCACGGTCCACCGCACCCTCGCCGGGGTCGATGGTGACGACCTCGACGTCGCGCACGTCCTCGGCCGTCGCGTTCTCGACGGTCACCTCGACCCGGTCCACGTCCCCGACGACGAGGGGCGCCGACCCGCCCTCGGCCGCGTCGGGGTCGGGCGCCTCGACCTCCAGCGGGCTCCACGCCGACCAGGTGGCGCCGTCGTCGGTCGAGGTGCGCGCCCGGATGACCAGGGCGGCGTCGGCGGGGCCGGACCAGGTGACGCCGACGGTCGCGAACCCGCTGACGTCGGAGGTCGCGGTGACGACGTCGTCGCTCGTGCCCTGCGCCTCGTCCGAGCCGAAGGTGCGGGCGGTGCCGGCGTCGGGCGGCGCCGCGGGCGTCACCTCGACGGCCGCCTCGACGGCCGTCGGGTCGTCGCGCGCTGTGCCCCCGGCGGACGCCACGGCGGCGGGAGCTCCGGTGGCGACGAGGGTGAGCACCACGGCGGTGGCGGCAGCGGATGTCCAGCGGCGTGCTGTCATCGGTCGGTCTCCTGGCACGGTGGCAGGTGGACGACGCCAACATAGAACGGCGCGTGCCGTCGCGCGTCCCGGAGCGCGTGCGGGCGGCCACGATGCGAGACGGCGGCGGTCGCCCCGCCGGGACGGCACGTACCATCGACGGGCAAGCACAAGCCCCGGCGGACCGTTGAGAGAGACGGAGGCCGGCCAGCAGAAGGTTGTGACATGGCACTTGTCGTGCAGAAATACGGCGGATCATCCGTCTCCGACGCCCACAGCATCAAGCGCGTGGCGAAGCGGATCGCCGCGACCAAGCGAGCGGGGAACGACGTCGTCGTCGTGGTGAGCGCCATGGGCGACACCACCGACGAGCTCCTCGACCTCGCCGGGCAGATCACCCCCCTCCCCCCGCAGCGCGAGCTCGACATCCTCCTCACCTCCGGTGAGCGCATCTCGATGTCCCTGCTCGCGATGGCGATCACGAACCTCGGGGTCAAGGCGAAGTCCTTCACCGGCCAGCAGGCCGGCCTCATGACCGACGCGGTGCACGGCCGCGCGCGGCTCGTGGACGTGGTGCCGCACCGCGTCCGCGAGACGGTGGAGAAGGGGCAGGTCGCGATCGTCGCGGGCTTCCAGGGCGTCAGCTCCACCAACGACGTCACCACGCTCGGCCGCGGCGGCTCGGACACGACGGCGGTCGCGCTCGCGGCCGGCCTCGACGCCGACGTCTGCGAGATCTACACCGACGTCGACGGCGTGTTCACCGCCGACCCGCGCATCGTCCCGAGCGCCCGCAAGATCGACCGCGTCACCTACGAGGAGATGCTCGAGCTCGCGGCGTCCGGCGCGAAGGTCCTGGCCCTGCGCGCCGTGGAGTACGCGCGCCGCTACGACGTGCCCGTGCACGTGCGCAGCTCGTTCAGCAGCACCACCGGCACCCTCGTCACCGGCACGCACGGCGACGCGATCGACCCGAACGCCCCGGCGGCCGAGGAGGAAACCCAGATGGAAGCCCCAATCATCTCCGGCGTCGCGCACGACCGCAGCGAGGCCAAGATCACCGTCGTCGGCGTGCCGGACAAGCCCGGCACCGCGGCCCGTATCTTCGAGGTCGTGGCCGGCGCGGGCGCGAACATCGACATGATCGTCCAGAACGTGTCGGCGGCCCACACCGGGCTCACGGACATCTCCTTCACGCTGCCGCACGCGGACAGCCCCAGCACCCTGGCCGCGCTCAACGCGCTGCAGGACGAGCTCGGGTTCGCGTCGCTGCAGTACGACGACCAGATCGGCAAGCTGTCGCTGGTCGGCGCGGGCATGAAGTCGCACCCCGGCGTCTCGGCGCGCCTGTTCGGCGCCCTGCGCGACGCGGGCATCAACATCGAGATGATCTCCACCTCGGAGATCCGCATCTCGGTGGTCACCCGGGAGGACGCCCTGGACGACGCCGTGCGCGCCATCCACACCGCGTTCGACCTGGACTCCGCCGACGGCGAGGCCGTCGTCTACGCCGGTTCGGGGCGGTGACGCGCTGATGGCCCAGATCAACGAGTCCGGCATCAACGTCGCCGTCGTCGGCGCCACCGGCCAGGTCGGCGGCGTGCTGCGCCGCCTGCTCGCGGAGCGCGCGTTCCCCGTCAAGGAGCTGCGGTTCTTCGCGTCCGCGCGCTCGGCGGGCAGCACGCTGCCGTTCGAGGGCGTGGACGTCGTCGTGGAGGACGTCGCGGCCACGGCCACCGACGACCTCGCGGACGTCGACGTCGCGATCTTCTCGGCGGGCGGCGGCACGTCGCGCGAGCACGCGCCCCGGTTCGCCGAGGCGGGCGCCGTCGTCATCGACAACTCGTCCGCGTGGCGCCTCGACCCGGAGGTGCCGCTGGTCGTCTCCGAGGTGAACCCGGAGGCGATCGCCGACGCCGCCAAGGGCATCGTCGCGAACCCCAACTGCACGACGATGGCCGCGATGCCCGTGCTCAAGCCGCTGGCCGACGAGGCCGGTCTGGAGCGGCTGCGCGTCGCGACCTACCAGGCCGTGTCCGGCTCGGGGCTGGGCGGGGTCAAGGAGCTCGCCGACCAGGCGCGCGCCGCCGTGGCCGGCGACCTCGAGGGCCTGGCGCACTCGGGCGGGGCCGTGTCGTTCCCGGAGCCGGAAAAGTACGTCGCGCCCATCGCGTTCGACGTGCTGCCGCTGGCGGGCAACCTCGTGGACGACGGCTCGGGCGAGACGGACGAGGAGCAGAAGCTCCGCAACGAGTCCCGCAAGATCCTCGGCCTGCCCGACCTGGCCGTCGCGGGGACCTGCGTCCGCGTGCCGGTGTTCTCCGGGCACTCGCTGGCGATCCACGCCGAGTTCGGCGCCGCGATCACCCCGGAGCGGGCGCGCGAGCTGCTGGCCGCCGCGCCGGGCGTCGAGCTGGCGGACGTGCCGACACCGCTGCAGGCGGCGGGCGCCGACCCGTCGTTCGTCGGGCGCATCCGCACCGACCAGTCCGTGCCCGGCGGCCGCGGCCTCGTGCTGTTCGTGTCGAACGACAACCTGCGCAAGGGCGCGGCGCTCAACGCCGTGCAGATCGCGGAGATCGTTGCCGCGGACCTGGCCGAGCTCGACGCCCTCGACGACGTCGACGCCGCGGAGGCCGCTCCGGCCTGACACCACACCGCCGAACAGGCACTTGCGCACCTTCTCAGCCTTGAGAGGGTGCGCAAGTGCCTGTTCGGCGTTCGGGGCGGACGTGGCAAGCCCGTTGACACATCTGACGAACGTGTAAAATATTCGCGCGTTCTTTTACATGTGGCTTTCGCCTGGTTCGCATGTCCTGGAACCCCGCTGAGCCGTACGACGATCTGCCGCGACTGCCTCCTCGTGCCGAGCTGGAGTCGCGCGCCGTGCTCAAGGCGACGATCGAGGCGCGCGACGCCCTGGCGCGCTTCGACGCCAGGGCGCGAGCCCTGCCGAACCCCACTGTGCTCATCAATGCGATCCCGCTGCTCGAGGCGCAGGCCAGCTCCGAGATCGAGAACATCGTCACGACCACGGACGAGCTCTTCACTGCGTCGGTGACGGAGGCCGGGGCGACGCCCGCGGCACGTGAGGCGCTGCGGTATCGCTCCGCCTTGTACGCCGGGTTCCAGGAGGTCGGGCGTCGGCGTCCATTGACCGCGCAGACTGCCGCCCAGGTCTGCGCCATGATCCGTGGGCATGACGAGGGCTTCCCTCGCGGTGAGGTCTACATCGGAGACCCTGTCACCAGGAGCCGTGTCTACTCGCCGCCGGCGGCGCGCGGAGCGATGACTGAGCTGCTCGACAACTGGTCGGAGTTCCTCAACGCGCCGACGGACCTCGACCCGCTGGTTCGCATGGCAGTAGCGCACTACCAGTTCGAAGCGATCCATCCGTTCACCGACGGCAACGGCCGAACGGGCCGCATCATGAACGTCCTCATGCTGTGCGACGCGGGTCTTCTCCATCTCCCGCTGCTCTACTTGTCCCGGTACATCATCGAGACGAAGGACGAGTACTACCGGTTGCTGCGCGAGGTCACGTCGGACGGCGCCTGGGAGGAATGGGTGGGGTACGTCGTCGAGGGCGTCCGTTCGACAGCACTCCGGACCACGGAGACGGTCGACCGGATCGACGACGTGCAGCAGGGGCTGCTCGACGTCGTGCGCCGCATCGTCGGGTCCGCGAACGGCGACCTGCTGTCCGTCCTCATGGAGCAGCCGTATGCGCGGAACCGGGACGTCGTCGAACGGTGCGGGGTCTCTCGGCCGACGGCGTCCAAGTGGCTGCACGGGCTTGTCGACGCCGGGGCGCTCGCCGACCTGCGGGTCGGGCGAGAGGTGCTCTACATCAACGTGCGACTGATGGAGGTGCTGCGCGGCTGACGGAGGCTTCCGTGAGCTGCGCCCGGCCCGGGTTGTCCACCACGGCGGCGAGGTCAGCCCCGGCCCTGAGGAGGGCGACGGACCGGTCGGCGATCCGGTCCAGCCGGTCCCGGAGGGCGGCCTGGGCGTCGGCGGCGTCCCCGAGCCCGTGCAGCTCAGCCACGACGTCGCGCAGCGCGGGGATGCCGTACCCGGCGGCGCGGAGGGCGGCGACCACGCGGGCGGTGGCGACCGCGGGCTCGCCGTAGACGCGCGCCCGGAGGGAGCCCACGCGCTCGGGCTCCAGCAGGCCCGCGGCCTCCCAGTGCCGCAGCGTGGACGTGCGCACGCCGAGCGCGTCGGCCAGCTCGGTGATCGTCAGGCGGCTCCCGGGGGACGGCGCCGCGGCTTCGCTCCGGATCGCTTCGAGCGCGGTGAGTGCCTGGAGGGTCTGCGCCCGCTCGGCGGCGAGTCCGGCGTGCAGGTCGTCGACCGCGGCGGCCGCGTCGACGAGGGACGCGCCCTGGAGCCCGACCATGGTGCGTCGCGCGACGACGGGGCCGACGGCGAGCGCGAGGCTGCGGTAGGCGCTCGCAGCGCGGACGTGGCGCGGGCCGTAGGCGCGGTACCCGTTCGACTCGCGGCGGGCGGGCGGCAGCACGCCGAGCCGCTCGAGGTCGCGCACCTGCTGGACGGAGTAGCCGGTGGCGCGGGCGACGTCGACGGTGCGCAGCGGACGATCCATCCCCACCCCACAGAAGCACTTCAAGGCCACGCTTGAACCATGACGACACCGACGAGTATGGACCAGATCGTCGCGGCCGTGCGGGAGCTCGACGGGGTGCTCGTCCTCGAGCCCCGCGCCGGCGACGGGACGCCCGAGATCGCGTGGGGCGACGCGTTCTTCTACTACGCCCCGGACGGGCAGGTGCCGACCACCGTGCAGCCGTACGGCACGGTCGTCACGAAGAACTACCCCGACGACACCACCTGCGACCTCGACCGGCCCGACCGGTGGCGGGTCAACGTGCACGTGGGGCGCGACCGGGCGCGCCGGCTCGTGGGCGGTCGCGAGCAGGACGCCGTCGCCCCCGACGTCCTGCTCCCGCACCCGCTGTACGGCGACCTGGGGTGGGTGTGCGTGGTGAACCCGGGCGAGCGGACCGGCGGGGTCGTCCTCGACCTGCTGCGTGATGCGCACGAGGCCGCTCGACGTCGGTACGAGCGCCGGCGGGACCTGTCCTGACCGCTCCCGGGCGGCGAGGAGGTGGCCGGCCTCGTTGGCTGGGGAGATGGCTGGGGAGATGGCTGGTGAGATGCCGTGGCCCGCGGACGCTTGGTCGAGCCTCGCGTTCGTCGTCGCGGGTGCCTGGATCCTCGCGACGGCGTACCGGTGCGGCGCGGGTGCGTCGCACCGCGTCGCGCTCGGCGTCCTCGCGGCGCTGGTCGGCGTCGGCTCGGTGGTGCAGCACGGCCCGGCGCCGTCGTGGAACCCCGTCGTGCACGACCCGCCCCTGCTGGGCACGTACGCGCTCGTCGCGGCGGACGCCGTCGCCGACCTCACCGGGCGACGCCTGCGCACCTGGTGGTGGCTCGCACCGACGGTGGCGGACGTCGGGCTGGCGGCCCTCTGGCCCGGGGCGTCCGTCGTCGCGCAGGGTGCGGTCGCGGCCGCCGCCGTCGTGGCGGTGCTGCTGCGCGCCGGGGCCCGGCCGCGCCTGAGGCCTCGGCTGCTCCTGGCGCTGGCCGTGCTCGGCGTCGGCACCCTCGCCGGGCAGCTCTCGCACCCCGCCTGGCACGTGCTCGCGGCGGCCGCGATCGCGGTGGTCGCGCCCGCGGTCGGACGGCGCGCGCCACCGTGAGGGGTACTACCTCGCCGAGACCCGGACTACCTCGCCGAGATCCCGACTACCTCGCCGGAAGGGGTTGCGCGCCGACGCGGGTCTATGGTTCATTAGTCGAGTAATGAACCCCAGAACCACTGAACCTGCCGTGAGGAGGCCCGCGTGTTCGACGGTCCCGAACCCATCTACGTGCAGATCGCCCAGATGATCCGCGCGCAGGTGCTCGCCGGTGAGCTCGCGGAGGAGGAGCAGGTCATGTCGACCACTCAGTTCGCCACGACGTTCCGCATCAACCCCGCCACCGCCGCCAAGGCCTTCACCGGCCTGGTGGACGAGGGCGTCCTGTACAAGCGCCGCGGCCTGGGCATGTTCGTCGCCCCCGGGGCGCGCGAGCGGCTGCTGGACCAGCACCGCAAGGCGTACTTCGACGACGTGCTCGGCCCGGCGCTCGCCCAGGCCGACCTGCTCGGCATCCCGACCGACGACATCGTCGCGTACGTCCTCGGCACCGGCCGCCGGGAGCACGGCGGCCCCACGACCACCACGGAGGAGCCATGACCCCCGCACCCTTCGGCGCCCGTCTCGACGACGTCGTCGTCCGGTTCGGAGCCCAGCGCCGCCTGACCATGGACGGCGCGGCCGTCAAGGACGAGGCCGGGACCGCGCTCGACGGCGTCACCCTGGACCTGCGTCCCGGCGTCATCACGGGCGTGCTCGGCCGCAACGGCGCCGGCAAGTCCACGCTGCTGACCCTGCTGGCCGCGTTCAACCGGCCCACCGAGGGCACGGTCCGCGTCGGCGCGGGAGACCTGCTCGAGGACCCGTGGGAGAACCCGTGGGTCACCGCCAACGTGCAGCTCGTGCGCGAGAGCGGCGACCTCATGGACGACGAGCGGGTCTCCGAGACCCTCAAGTACTACGCCGACCTGCGCCCGTACTGGGACGCCGACCTGGCCGCGCGGCTGCTCGACACGTTCGAGGTGAACCCCCGCAAGAAGCCGACGGCCCTGTCGCGCGGCAAGCGGTCCGCCGTCGGCGCCACGATCGGGCTCGCGTCGCGCGCCCCGCTGACGATCCTCGACGAGGTCTACCTCGGCATGGACGCCCCCACGCGGTACGCGTTCTACGACGAGATCCTCGCCGACTACGCCGAGCACCCGCGCACCATCCTGCTGTCGAGCCACCTGGTCGAGGAGGTCGAGCGCCTCTTCGAGGACGTCGTCGTGCTGCACCGCGGCAAGGTCCTCCTCGCGGAGACCGCGGAGGAGATGCAGTCCCGCGGGTTCAGCCTCACGGGTCCCGTCGCCGCGGTCGAAGAGCTCGCCCGCGGCCGGCGCGAGCTGCACCGGCAGCGCCTGGGCGCCACCGTGCAGGTCACGATCGAGGGCGCGCCCGACGACGGCGCGGCGGCCGCGGCCCGCGCGGCCGGCGTCGAGCTCGGGTCCCTGCCGCTGCAGGACCTGTTCGTGCGCCTCACCCAGCCGGAGCCCGCGACGGAGGTGCGGCGATGAGTGCCGTCGTCACCCGCGCCGAGCGCGACGCGTTCACGGCCCGGGCGCACGCGCGGGCGGTCCGCCGCGTGACCTGGTCGGTCGGCCAGGTGATGCTCGTCATCGGCGGCGTCTTCTGGGCGATCTTCCTCGTCGTCACCGTGGGCGTGCCGCTGGTCGTGCGCCAGGCGGGTGGCGTCATGGGCGGGGGAGCGATGACGGGCGCCGAGTACGCCGCGCCCTGGTTCGCGCTCTCTCTGGGCCTCATCGCGGTCGCCGCGCTGGTCGTGCCGCACCTCGCCGCGGGCGGCACCCGCCGGTCGCTGTTCACCGGCGCGCTCGTCGCCTCGCTGGTCGCGGGCGTCGCCTACGGCGTGGCCTACGGGCTGCTGCTGGTCGTCGAGCGTGCCCTGTTCGGCGCGCTCGGGTGGCAGTGGGAGCAGCTCGGCAGCGGGCTCGACGCCGGCGGCGCCTGGCTCGTCGTCACCGCCGCGGGCGAGGCGATCACCGTCGTCGTGTACGCGCTGGTCGGCATCGCCGCCCAGGCCGCCTACCGGACGTACGGCGTGTGGCGGGGCACGGCGCTCCTGCTGCCGGGGCTGGCGCTGCTGGTCCTCGTGGGCCACGCGACCCGCAACGGCGCGTTCGAGGACGCCCTCGGCGGCCTCGGCCTCAGCGGTGGCAGCGCGCCCGCCGCGCTCGGGCTGCTGCAGGCGCTCGTCGTGCTGGCGCTCGCCGCCGGCTGGGCGTGGTGGCAGCTGCGCACCCTGCGACTGAGGCCGACGAGGTGACCGCCATGACCACCACCGACCTCGCGACGCCCGGCCGCGTGCACCACCGCGCCGCGACCCGCGCCGCCCGGCGCCGCTTCCTGCGCGCGATGATCGTCGCCGGACTCTGGTTCTGGCTCTTCTGGTCCTGGCTGGTGCTCACCCTCCCGGCGATCGTCGAGCGCTGGGGCGGCGAGGCGGACGGCCTCACCTACGACGCCGCGGGCGGTCCCGTGCGCTGGGTCGCCTTCGCCGTCGGCGTCGTGGTCACGGCAGGCACGCTCACCGTGCACGTCGCGGCCGGCGGCACACGCCGGTCGTTCGTCGACGGCGGGCTGCGCGCCGCGGCCGTCGCCGGACCGGTCCTCGCCGTGCTCGGCCTGCTCCTCACCTTCGCCGAGCGCGCGACGTACGCGCGGCTCGACCGGTACTGGCAGGGCCCCGCCGCCGCGCTGGACGTCGACACCCCGACCGGGATCGTCGTCCAGGTCGTGGGGGAGACGCTCGTCGTCGTCACCTACCTGCTCGTCGGGGTGGCCGTCGTCGCCGGCTACCGGCGCCTCGGCGCCTGGCGCGGCACCCTGCTCGTCCTCCCGCTCCTGGCGCCGGCCGCGCTCGCGGACGTCGCCACCCGCACCGGGCTGTTCGCCCTCTGGCTGCGCGGAGGGTACGACGACGTCGCGGTCGGCGTCGTCTGCGCCGTCGGCGGTGCGCTCGTCGCGGCCGCGCTGGCCGCCGTCGTCGCGACCCGCGTGCTCCACCCCGTCCCGTTCCGACCCTGACGCACCATCCGAGAAGAAGCGAAGGAGACCCGAGATGGCAGAGCCCATCGTGGAGGTCCGCAACCTCCGCAAGACGTACGGACCGAAGGTGGCCGTGGACGACGTGTCGTTCGCCGTCAAGCCCGGCGAGATCTTCGGCATCCTCGGCCCCAACGGGGCCGGGAAGACCACGACCGTCGAGACGCTCGCCGGCCTGCGACAGGCCGACGGCGGAACCGTGCGGGTGCGCGGCGTCGACACGCAGCGCGACCCCGCGGCCGTCAAGGACATCCTGGGCGTGCAGCTCCAGGAGGCCACGCTGCACGACAAGATCACGGTGGCCGAGGCGCTGGCGCTGTTCGCGGGGTTCTACGCCGACCCCGCGGACCCTGCCGAGCTGCTGCGGCTGCTGGACCTCACCGAGCACGCCGACAAGCAGTTCGCCACGCTGTCGGGAGGGCAGAAACAGCGCCTGTCGATCGCGCTCGCCCTCGTGGGCAACCCGCGCATCGCGATCCTCGACGAGCTCACCACGGGCCTCGACCCGCAGGCGCGGCGCGCCACCTGGGAGCTCGTGGAGCGGGTGCGGGCCACCGGGGTGACGATCCTCCTCGTCACGCACTTCATGGAGGAGGCCGAGCGGCTCTGCGACCGCCTCGTCGTCATCGACGGTGGACGGGTCGTCGCCGAGGGCACGCCGGCCGCGTTGATCGACGGACTCGAGGGCGGGCGCACGGTCGTCGTGCGCTTCGCGCCGCAGGACGTCGAGCGCGGCCGCCGCGAGCTCGCGGTCCTGGCCGACCGGGACCCGGAGGTCGAGGGTGTGGCCCCGGTCGACGGGTCCGACGTCGAGCTCGCCGTCACCGGCACCCGTCGTGTCCTGTTCTCCCTCGTCCCGGCGCTCGCCGCCGCGGACCTCGTGCCCGACGACGTCCGCACGGTCACGCGGTCGCTCGAGGACGTGTTCCTCGCGGTCACCGGGCGCACCTACGACCCCGAGGCGCAGGCCGCGCCTGTCACCGAAGGAGCCCGGTCATGACCACCACCACCGTCTCCACCGCACCCGTGCGGGCGTCCAGCCGGAGCTGGCGCGGGTTCTCCCGTCTGCTGCGCACCGAGACCGTCGTCTGGCTGCGCGACTTCACGTCCGTGTTCTTCGGGGTCCTCTTCCCGTCGATCCTGATGATCGGCGTCGGTTTCGCGATCCCCGGGATGCGCGAGCCGATCACGGACGCGCCACCGGACTCCGCCTGGTACGGCGTCCCCGCGATCGCGGCGTTCCTGCCCACCGTGCTCGCGATGGCGGTCGGCACGCTCGCGGTCCTGTCCCTGCCGGTCACGTTCGCGACGTTCCGCGACAAGGGGGTGCTGCGCCGCCTGTCCACCACGCCGCTGCGCCCGCAGGGCATGGTCGTCGCGCACCTCGTCATCAACGTCGGCACGAGCCTGGTCGGTGCGGCCCTCGCCATCGTGGTCGCCCAGCTGGCGTTCGGCATCGTGGTGCCCGAGCAGCTCGGCGTCGTCGTCGGCGCCTTCGCGCTGGGCCTGCTGTCGATGTTCTCCCTGGGCATGCTCATCGCCGCGGTCGTCACCAAGCCGGCGACGGCGAACGCGATCGGGTCGCTGGTCTACTTCCCGCTGCTGTTCCTCGCAGGGCTGTGGACGCCCGGCCCGATCATGCCGGACTTCGTCCGCGAGATCGGCGTGTACACCCCCATGGGTGCCGCCGCGCAGGCGATGGACACCGGCTGGTTCGGCGACGGGTTCCCGCTGCTGCAGTACGTGGTGATGGCGGCGTGGACCGTCATCGTGCTGCCGCTCGCGATCCGCATCTTCCGCTGGACGTGACGCCCGGCCCGGCCTGGACGTGACGTCCCGTCGGCCGTACCGGGCGGGGAGTAGGGTCCCACCCCATGCGCAGAGTTGCAGAGCTCGTGGGTCAGTGGTTCGCCGTGCTCGTCCTGCTCGGTGCGGTCGCCGGTCTGGCGGCTCCGGGCACGTTCGCGCCGCTGGCGGCACACGTCCCGCTCCTGCTGGGGATCATCATGTTCGGCATGGGGCTGACCCTGACGGGTCGGGACTTCGCCCTCGTCGCGAAGCGCCCCGCGGCCGTCGCCATCGGCGTCGTCGCCCAGTTCACGATCATGCCCCTGCTGGCGTGGGCGATCGGGCACCTGTTCGGGCTCGAGGGCGAGGCGATGATCGGCATGATCCTCGTGGGCGCCGCGCCGGGCGGCACGGCGTCCAACGTCATCGTCTACCTGGCCAAGGGTGACACCGCGCTGTCGGTGGCGCTCACGACCGTCTCGACGCTCCTCGCCCCGCTGCTCACCCCGGCGCTCGTGCTGTGGCTGGCCGGCACCGACCTCGACGTCACCTACGGCTCGCTCGTGACGTCGATCGCCCAGGTGGTGCTGTTCCCCGTGATCGCCGGGCTCCTGGTCCGCACCTTCGCGGGTCGGATCGTCGAGCGCTACCTGCTGCCGTACCTGCCCCTGGTCTCCGTGCTCGGGATCGTCGTGGTCGTGGCCGCGATCGTCGGTGCCAACGCCGACGCCGTCCTGAGCACGGGCCTGCTCGTCGCCCTCGCCGTCATCGTGCACAACTGCGCGGGGCTGCTGCTCGGGTACGGCGCGGCCGCCGCCGTCCGGTTCGACGAGCCGGCCCGCCGCGCGGTGAGCGTGGAGGTCGGCATGCAGAACTCCGGCCTGGCGGCGAGTCTCGCGACCACCTACTTCAGCCCCGCCGCGGCGCTGCCGGCTGCGCTGTTCTCTGTGTGGCACAACGTCTCGGGCTCGCTGCTCGCGTCCTACTGGGCGCGGCGTCCGGTGGGGGAGAGCGCGCGGGCGACGGCGTCGACCGAGGTCTAGCCTGCACCGGTGAGACCGTTCCTCTTCCTCGGCACGCGGGCCGAGGACGTCGCCGCCGACGGCGAGTACGACGCCGTCCTGCGCTACTCCGGGCTGACCGCCGCGTCCCTGCGGCGCGTGCGCCTGGAGCGGGAGCCCATGCCGCCCGTCGACCTGGACGGGCTGTCGGGGGTGATCGTCGGGGGAGGGCCGTTCAACTCCTCCGACCCGGAGGACGAGAAGTCCGCCGTCCAGCACCGCGTGGAGCGGGAGATGGCGGCCCTGCTCGACGAGCTGGTCGACCGCGACTTCCCGTTCCTCGGCGCCTGCTACGGCGTCGGGACGCTCGGTACGCATCAGGGCGGCGTCGTCGATCGCACCTACCCCGAGCCGGTCGGCCCGGCCGAGATCGAGCTGACCCCCGAGGGCCTGGCGGACCCGCTGCTCGCGGGGATGCCCGCCCGCTTCACCGCCTACCTGGGCCACAAGGAGGCGGTGAGCGAGCTGCCGCCGTCGGCCACCCTGCTCGCCCGGTCCGCCGACGCACCCGTGCAGATGTTCCGCGTGCGCCAGAACCTGTACGCCACGCAGTTCCACCCCGAGCTGGACCTGGCGGGCATCGAGCAGCGGGTCGAGGTGTACCGGACCTACGGGTACTTCCCGCCCGAAGAGGGGATGCGCATCGTCGCGCGCTCCCGCGAGCACCGCGTCACCGAGCCGATGAAGATCCTGCCGAACTTCGTGTCCCGCTACGCCCGACCCGCGAGATAGAGAGGCCCGGACGGGACCGCACGCCTGCGGTCCCGTCCGGGCCTCTCCATCTCGCGGACCTGCCTTCTCTATCTCGCGGTCAGCCCTTCTTGCGCGGCGTGGTGACGTCCACCGTCATCACGCCGTTCTTGCCGTTGACGGCCTTCACCTTGATCTTCGTGCCCGTGCCGCCGACGACGACCGAGCCGCCCGGGTTGGACTCGTCGTAGTAGGCGTTCGGGTCCGTGTCGTCGAAGACGCTGTCCGCCTTGTTCGACCACGTGCGCAGCGTCGTCAGACCCGCCTCGGTCTCCCGGTGCAGGGTGAACGCGTCGGACTTGCCGAGGCCGAACGTCGCGTCGAACGACTGGATGCGGTTGCGGGCGACCGTGCCGTCCGACCACCGCAGCGCCTGCGCGTTCGCGTCGACCGGCAGGGCCTGCCCGCCGCCCGGGTGCTGCGACGTGTTGTTGTCGCCGTAGAAGGTGTTCGAGTACCAGACCAGCAGGCCGTCCTGGTACGGGTAGTGCTCCACGGTGTTCGGCTTGGACTGCGCCCAGCCGAAGTTGTACGGCCCGGTCTTCAGGGTCGTGTCGTAGCCGGCGTACTGCCGGTTCTCCGCCACGTAGTAGTGCGAGTACTCGACCTCGTACGTGCCGTCCGCGCCGATGACGTGGAAGCCGTCGTTCGTCCAGCCCTCGAACCCGTCGGTGAAGTCCTCGGACAGGGCGTCACCCACGGTCACGTCGTCGACCATCAGGCCCGGGCGGTTGAGGCCGCCGTCGCTCTGGTACCGGAAGCGGACCTGGGCGTCCTGGCCGGCGTAGTCCGCCAGGTCGGCGCTGAGGTCCACCCACGCCTTGCCCGAGTCGCCCGAGATGCCGCCGTTGGCGTCCTCGTCGGAGAGGTTCGTCGCCAGCGGCTCCCAGCTGGCGCCGCCGTCCGTCGAGACCTCGGCGAAGGCGTGGTCGTAACCCGGCTCGATGTCGTACTGCACCTTCGCGGCGAGCGATGCGCCGTCGGGCACGGTGAACGACGGCGACGTGAGCCGGTAGTTCGCGTTGCTGCCGGTGCCGGAGTAGGCGAACTGCCCGTCGATCGGGTCGACGCCGAGGTCGACGTCCTTGACGCCGTCCGGCAGGTTCACGACGACGGCCTGCGGGTTCGTCGTGGCGTGGTACGACGGGCCGAGCTTGACCGTGGCCCGCTCGCCCTGGTCCACGGTGGCGTAGTCCAGCCAGCCGAGGAACATCTTCTCCGTGGCGCCCATGTGGTTCGGCGTCGTGCCGATGGTGCCGTCGCCGTGGCCCAGCCACGAGCCGGAGCTCATGAGGTTCCAGAAGCCGGTGCCGTTCTCGCCGCCCTCGGTGTCGTAGTAGTCCGGCAGGCCCAGGTCGTGCCCGAACTCGTGCGCGAAGACGCCGAGGCCGCCGTTCTCCGGCTCCGTCGTGTAGTCACGGATCCAGACGTCCGAGTCGCCGATCTTGATGCCGCCGACCTTCGGGAACTCCGCGGGGCCGTTCGTACCGAGCGGGTTGACCGCCCACCGGTGCGACCAGATGGCCGACTCCGGGGCACCGGCCTCCTCGCCCTCGCCCGCGTGGATGGCCTGGAAGTGGTCGATGTAGCCGTCCGGCTCGTCGAAGACCCCGTCGCCGTCGGCGTCGTAGCGGTCCCAGACGTCGAACGACTTCAGGTACTCGTCGATCTCATCGGCCGTCTTGCCCTGCTCGAGCTGGTCGGCGTACCAGGCGTCGGCCGAGTCCTGCACGAAGCGCGTCATGTCCTCGTTCGACTCGGTCTGCCCGTAGGACGCCGAGTTGAACGGCACCGTCACCCAGTCGGACACGTCGCCCTGCAGGTCGAAGCGACCCGACGACATCTCGTCGTAGACGCCGGCGAAGGACTCGCCGCCCTGGTCCTCCAGGCCGGTGAAGAACATCTCCTCGTAGTGCTCCTGGGAGAAGTCGGGCTCCCAGTAGGTGGAGTTGTCGCTGCGGGTGGGCTCGGGGATCTCGTTGTGCTTCGGCCCGCTCTTCGGGGCCTCGGGGAAGCGCGGGTCGGCCTGATCGCCGAAGTCGACCAGGAACGTCAGCAGCTGCGCCGTCTGCTCCGTCTCGTACTCGACCCACTGGTTCTTGCCGACCTTCACCGACCGCGACGTGTTGTCGCCGGACCCCATCGTCCGGACGGTGGCGTCGCCGGTGGCGACGCGGTCGACGGCCTCCTGCTTGAGCGCGGTGCGCTTCTCGGCCAGCGGGTCCGGGCGCAGGTCCTCCTTGACGTGCGCGGCGGGGTCGGACGGTGGGGCGTCCGCCGCGGGCGTCGACGACGCCGACGCGGCGAGGCCCGGGGCGAGGACGGCGGCGGTCAGCAGAGCTCCCGCTGCGCCGAACGCGCTCGTGGTACGTGCTCTCACGGATTTTCCTCCAGGGGTGTCGGAGCGACCCGGCCGTCGTGGCCGGGCACCGTCGTGCCGGGGCGCATCGGTGTGCCCGGGCAAACTGTGGCGGGGCACACATAACCACTTCCAGGTTTCGCCCGCGAGACGAACAGGTCGCGTGTCGCCGACCAGGGGGAACGCGGTCAGGCGGCGGCGTCGTAGGCCTCCCGCACCCAGGCGGCGACCTCGTCGTCCAGCTCGGCCGGGTCGTGGACCTCGACGTGGTGCGTCCACGCGCCCGACGTCGGGTGCACCACCTGTTTCACCCGCGCGGAGCGGTCCTCGCGGGGGAGGACGAACGAGACGACGGCCGGCGCGTCGACGTGGTCGCGCACCCCCACCCACGGCGGCCAGACGAACGCGAATCCGCGCCGGCGCCGGAACGCGACCTGCGTCTTCGTGGTGCGCGTCGTGACGTCGTCGCCCGTGACCTGCGCGACGAGGTCCGCGAACGCCCGGCAGATCTCGAGGCCGGTCGGGGAGTGGGCGAACAGCTCCTCGGGGGTGGACGGCGTGGCGGGGGTCGGCACGGGCGTTCTCCTCTCGGCGGCTCAGCGCACGAAGTACGGGGCCCCGGAGCCGGCGGCCAGCCAGCCGAGGGCGTGGCCGATGCGCTCGGAGGACGAGCGCGTGAGGTCCTCGGGCACGTCGTCGGGCGCGAACCAGGCGACGGCGGTGGACTCGTCGTCGGCGACGCGCGCCCCCGCGGCCGACGCGGGGCTCGCGGGACGGCAGAGGAAGCACAGGTCGAGGTACTGCGACCGGTCGCCGTTCTCGTACTCCACGGGCGAGGTGACGGTGACCGCGACCAGCGCGTCGACGACGACGTCGACCCCGGTCTCCTCCAGCACCTCGCGCGCGAGCCCGACGGCCGGGTCCTCGCCCGGCTCGAGGATGCCGGACACCACCGCCCACAGGCCGTTGTCGGCGCGGCGGCCGAGCAGCAGCCGGCCGTCGTCGTCGAGCACGACGGCGGACACGCCCGGCAGCCACAGCAGGTCGTGGCCGACGTGGGAGCGCAGGGCGGCGACGAACTCGGGGACGGGCATGCCGTCGACCCTACGGCCGTCCGGCGTCGACCGCCGGGCCCCGGCCGGGTCCCGGTCGTCACGCGACGAGCGACTGCCCGCCGTCGACGAACACCTCCGTGCCGGTCACGTGGCTCGCCGCGTCGGACACGAGGTAGGCGATGGTCGCCGCGACCTGCGCGGCCACGCCGGGCTCCTTGCCCGTGAGCGGGATCTGGCCCTCGGGGTACTCGGCGGGCACGCCGAGGTCGTCGGTGTGCCGCTGCTCGGTGTTGTCGTCGATCTCGGTGTCGATCGCCCCGGGGCACACGGAGTTGACGCGCACGCCGCGCGGGCCGAGCTCGACGGCGGCCATGCGCGCGAACGCGACCTGGCCGGCCTTGCTCGTCGCGTAGGCCGAGGCGCCGGAGTTGCTGAACGTGCGGGTGCCGTTGATCGACGACACCACGACGACCGCGCCGCCCTGCCGCACCAGCAGCGGCACGGCGAACCGCACGGTGTGGAACGTGCCCGTGAGGTTGGTGGCGATCGTGTCGGCCCACTCCTGCGGCGTCAGCTCCTCGAGCGGCGCCCAGACCCCGTTCACACCCGCGTTCGCGACGACGACGTCGAGCCGGCCGAGCTCTGCCTCGACCCGGGCGAGCACGCCGCGCACCGCGCCGGCGTCCGCGACGTCCGCCGACACCGGCAGCACCGTGCCGCCGTCCCGCCGGATCTCCTCGGCGACGTCCTCGGCGCTCTCCTGGCGGTGCCCGAGCGCGACCACCGTCGCGCCGTCGCGGGCGAGGAGCACCGCCGTCGCGCGCCCGATACCCGACCCCGCGCCCGTGACCAGCGCGACCTTGCCTTCGAGACCCTGCATCGTCCCCGCCCCTCCGTGCTCGATACGCGCTCGATACGTGCTCGACACCGTGCTCGACCGCTTCGTCCGTCCCGACGCTAGGGACGCGCCCGGATGCTCGCGCGGCGGTCGTGACGCCGGGCCGCACGGCGCGGGCGACGGACCGGATCCTGGACGCGAGTGGACGGATGCGGGACGCGCGACGTACCGTCGTCGCCGTGGACATCCGTTGGTATTGGCGCTTTACGCCGGCTCCGGTAGGGGCTCGGCGGGCTGACGCCTGACCGACACCACTTCACCGGAGCCAGCACAGGGCCTGGGACGCATCGCGCGTCCGGGCCCTTCGTCGTCAGACGGGCCGCTCCGGTCGGGCATGGACCACGGTTCGAGAAGTCGCGACGACGCCGAGCCCCACCCCGACCGCCCCGCCGCCGACACCCTCCAGGAGCCCCGCGATGAGCACCACCACCCCCACCACGACGTCGAGCACCGCCGACCGCACCGCGCCGTCCGAACCCGGCCGGCCGCATACTGACCTGATGGCAGAGACCTCCGACCTGCGGGTCCGCGCGCTCGACCCGCTGCCCGCCCCCGGCGTCATGCGCGCCGAGCTGCCGCTCGGCACCCCGCGCAGCGACCTCGTCACGACGTCCCGCCGCGAGGTGCGCGACGTCCTGCGGGGCGAGGACGACCGCCTGCTCGTCATCGTGGGCCCGTGCTCCGTGCACGACCCGGCCGCCGCGCTCGACTACGCCCGCCGGCTTGCGCCCGTGGCTCGGGAGCTGTCTGACGACCTGGTCGTCGTGATGCGGGTGTACTTCGAGAAGCCGCGCACGACCGTGGGCTGGAAGGGCCTCATCAACGACCCGCACCTGGACGGCTCCCACGACGTGCACCACGGGCTGCGCCTGGCGCGCGAGGTGCTGCTGGGCGTGCTCGACGCGGGCGTGCCCGCCGCGTGCGAGTTCCTCGAGCCCACCAGCCCGCAGTACATCGCCGACGCCGTGACCTGGGGTGCGATCGGCGCGCGCAACGCGGAGTCGCAGGTGCACCGGCAGCTCGCGTCGGGCCTGTCGATGCCGGTCGGGTTCAAGAACGCGACGGACGGCGACGTGCAGATCGCCGTCGACGGCTGCATCACGGCGGCGAGCGAGCACACCTTCTTCGGGGCGGACGCGCAGGGGCGCGCGGCCGCGGTCGAGACGACCGGCAACCCGGACTGCCACGTCATCCTGCGCGGCGGGCGCGGCGGCCCGAACTACTCCGAGAAGGACGTGGCGGACGCCCTGGCGGTGGCGCGCACGTCCGGACTCGGCGGGGCCGTGGAGGCGGGCGTCGTGGTGGACGCGTCGCACGGCAACTCGAACAAGGACCACGTGCGGCAGGCCGAGGTGGTGCGCGAGCTCGCGGCGCGCGTCGCCGACGGCGAGCGGGACGTCACGGGCCTGATGATGGAGAGCTTCCTCGTCGCGGGCGCGCAGAAGCCGGGCCCGCTCGACGGGCTCGTCTACGGCCAGTCCGTCACCGACAAGTGCCTCGACTGGGACACCACGGCCGAGCTGCTCGGCACGCTCGCCACCGCCGTCCGCGCGCGCCGGGAGGCCTGACCCGGCCGACGTCCGTCCCTGCTCGCCGCCTTCCGCCTGCGGGACGACAGGTGCTGGGGACGGACGTCGGGCCGCGTGTCAGCCGTCGAGCCGCAGCACGATCCCCGGGCGGACGGGACGCCGGTACCAACCGGCGGTGAGCAGCTCCCGGCGCACGGCCGGACCCACCTCCCCGCGCCAGGCGTCCCGGCCCGAGAAGCGCCGGACCACGGTCTGCGGGGTCACGATGCGGTTCTGTCGCCGGCGGTCGGCGAAGACCGCCTCGGGGGTCGAGTGCACGTCCCGACCGTCGATCTCGACGAGGAGCGCCCGGCCGTCGGGCAGCAGCCAGGCCAGGTCGATGCGGGCGAACGGCCGCCCCTCCCCGTCGGCGACCGGGAGCTGGAGGACGTCCGGCGGACACCCGGAGTCGACGCAGGACAGGCGTGCCCAGGTCTCGGCCGGTGACTCCGCGTCCCCGTCGGCCGACGACCACCAGCCGTGGGTGCGTGCGATCCCGGGGTGGCGTGCGGCAGAGGCGTGCGCCGCCGTCAGCTCCGACGGGGTGAGGAGCCGCTGGTGCAGGGCCGAGTCCATGAGGGCCACCGCGTGCCTTCGGTCCAGCGCAGGCACCGCCTGGACCAGGGCGTCCGGGACCGTGGCCGCCGGGAACCCGCCCGGGGCGGTGCGTGCCCGGACCGCGATCCGCCGGAGGCGTACCGGTGGGCGCGGTCGGCGGGCGGCCCCGGTGGGCAGGGTGACCTCCGGCTCGACGACCTGCGGAGCTCCCAGCACGCCGTGCAGGACCAGCGCGCACAGGCCCGTCGCGACCGCACCCGGGTGGGCGAGCACCCCGAGGACCGCCGCACGTCGTCGGGCGTGGTCGACGGGATGCGTTCCGTGCGCCGGCCCGAGGTCGTAGACCGTCCGCGCCGCCACCTGCCAGTCGCCGCGCCGGACGTGCGCCGCGGCCTGGTCGCGGGTCACGCCGTGCTCCAGGCACTGCCCGACGGACACCAGGCCCGCCTGCCGTCCGGCGACGGCCAGCAGCGGGTCGGGCACGGGCGGCAGACGTCGAGGCACGCGTCCGAGTGCACCAGGACGGAGCCGCCGCCGGGCCCCGTTCTCCACAGGCAGCCCGACCTCCGTCCCTGGAGCGGGTCTTCCCGCCGGCCGAGAGCAGTGTGCAGGGACGGACGTCGCCGGGGAGTGACCAGCGGCACACCGTCGTGGCCCATCCGGGACACCGACCGCGCCGAACCACGAGTGTCCCGGACGGTCCGGGACCGGACACGCGGGGAGCAGATGGCGATCGATCCGGCCGGTCCGGTGGGGCACACTGTCCAGGTGCCGCCAGCCACGACGCCTCCGAGGTCGGCCGACGCCGCCCTCGTGGCGTGCGTCGGCGCGGACCCGGTCACGTTCGGGCCCGTCTACGACGCGCTCGCGCCCGTCGCGTACGGCGTCTCCGTCGGCGTGCTCCGCGACCCGGACCACGCCGCCGAGGTCACCCAGGAGGTGATGGTCGAGGTGTGGCAGACGGCAGCCCGGTTCGACCCGGCGCGCGCCTCCGCGCGCACCTGGGTCGCGACGCTCGCCCGGCGGCGGGCGGTGGACCGCGTGCGTGCGGAGCAGGCCCGGCGCGACCGCGACCAGCGCGACCTCGACGCCTCGACCGCGACCCCCGTGCACGACGTCGTCGCCGAGGACGTGGAGCGCCGCCTCGAGGGCGCTGCCGTGCGACGCTGCCTCGACTCGCTCACGGCCACGCAGCGGGAGGCCGTCGTCGAGGCCTATTACGGGGGCCGCACGTACCGGGAGGTCGCGGAGCGCCTCGGCGCCGCGCTGCCCACCGTCAAGAGCCGGATCCGCGACGGCCTCGGCCGCCTGCGCGACTGCCTGGGGGTGGCCCGTGCCTGACGACGACACGACACGCGACGCCTGGGACCTGCTCCCCGCGTACGCCCTCGACGCCGTGGACGACCTCGAGCGTCGCGCCGTCGAACGGCTGCTGGAGTCCGACCCCGACGCGCGGCGGGCCCTCGACGAGTACCTCGACGTCGTCGCCGCGTTCGCGGTGGAGCAGGAGCCGCCCGCGCACGTGCGCGACGCCGTGCTCGCTCGGGTGGCGCGCACCCCGCAGGCCGCGGCGCGTGGGACGACGACCGGCGTGTCCGCGACGCCGGCCGCCCGGCCGCGGCGCCGCTGGGGCCTGGTCGCCGCCGCGGCGGCCGCGGTCGTCGCGGTCGCCGTGCCGACGACGATCGCCGTCCAGGAGCACCGTGAGACGGTCCGGCTGGAGGCGCAGGCCGACCGGGTCGCGCAGATGCTCGCCGACCCGGACGCGCGCCTCGTCACGTCGCCCGTGGAGGGCGGCGGCGAGGCCACCGCCCTGGTCTCCGGCGACGACGTCCTGGTGTCTGCCGAGGGCATGCCGGCCCCGGGGGAGGGGCACGACTGGCAGCTGTGGGTCGTCGCCGACGGCGCGCCGGTGTCGGCCGGCCTGATGCCGGCGGCCTCCGGCGGCGTGTCGCGTGCGCTGGTCGAGGGCGGCGCCGGGCACGTCGTCGCCGTGACGCTGGAGCCCGCGGGCGGCTCCGACCAGCCCACCACCGATCCCGTGGTGGCCATCGAGTCCTGACCCGCGGGCGCCGGTCGGCACGAGGTCCGCACACGGAAGGGCCGCCGCACCCCCTGCGTGCGGCGGCCCTGCAAGCCCCGTGGCGGACGACCGGGGATCCCCGGTGCGGCGTCACATCGGCGGCATCAGCACCGAGTCGACGAGGTAGACGGTGGCGTTCTGGGTCATCACGCCGCCGCAGACGACGTTGGCGTCGTTGACCTTGAGGTCGTCGCCGGAGCCGGTGACCTCGAGGGTGTCGCCCTGCACCGTCTCGTGCTCGCCGGCGATGTCCTCGGGCAGGACCTGGCCGGGCACCACGTGGTAGGTGAGCACAGTGGTCAGCAGGTCGGCGTCGGTCGACAGGGTGTCG
This sequence comes from Isoptericola sp. NPDC019482, assembly GCF_040632295.1. NCBI lineage: Bacteria > Bacillati > Actinomycetota > Actinomycetes > Micrococcales > Promicromonosporaceae > Isoptericola > Isoptericola sp. NPDC019482. Next base: position 49,886 of record NZ_JBEYBQ010000003.1, on the reverse strand, counting down.
AGGGTCTTCTCGTCCACCTCGGCGAAGGCGTCGTCGACGGGGGCGAAGACGGTGAACTCGTCGCCGTTGAGCGTGTCCACGAGGTTCACGTCGGGGTTGAGCTCGCCGCTCACCGCCTTCGTGAGCGTCGTCAGCATCGGGTTGTTGGACGCGGCGACGGCGACCGGGTCGGTCGACATGCCCGTGATGGAGCCGGCGCCGTCGGGCACCTGCTCGGCGTAGTCCTCGCAGCCGGGGCCGACGAGGTTGGCCGCCGGGTCGACGGACATGTCCTCGCTCATGTCCTCCGACGGCTCGTCCGAGGCCATGGGCGACTCCTCCGTCATCGTCTCCTCGGAGCCGGACCCGGCGTCCGAGCCGGAGTCGGACGAACAGGCGGCGAGACCCAGCAGGGCCAGGGTGGCGAAGCCGGCGGCGGCGGTGCGGGTACGAGTGCGGACGTTCATCGTTCTCTCTCCTTGCGTCGTCGCCCCTCCGGTCCCGGGGCGCTCGACCGGGGTTCGGAACGGGAGGCGCGCCGGATGGGTGTCGTCCGCGATCCCATCCGCCGGGCGCCTGGTTCCGAACGACGGGCATGGAGACCCTGGTCCTGATCGGCCTGCTCGGTGGCCTCATCACCGGCATCTCGCCGTGCATCCTGCCCATGCTCCCGGTGATCTTCTTCGCCGGCGGGGTGCAGGGCGCCCGCGAGCCGGCGGTGCGTTTCGACGTGCCGCCGGCGGTGCGCACGGGTGTGGGCGGCCAGGTCGAGACGGGCGTCGCGCCGGCGGGCGGGGGTGCCGCCGTCGACCTGGCGGACCGGCCTGCCAGGCGCCGCGCGCGGTCGTGGCGCCCGTACCTCGTGATCGCCGGGCTGGTGCTGAGCTTCAGCGTCATGACGCTGCTCGGGTCGTTGCTCCTGGGGGCGCTCGGGCTGCCGCAGGACCTGCTGCGCTGGGTGGGCATCGTGCTGCTCGCGGCCCTCGGGGTCGGGATGATCGTCCCCCGGTTCGAGCAGGTGCTGGAGCGCCCCTTCCTGAAGCTGGCGTCGCTGGGGTCGCGCCGCGCGGCGGGCCAGGACCGGGGCGCGTTCCTGCTCGGCCTCGGTCTCGGGGTGCTCTACGTGCCGTGCGCGGGCCCGGTCCTCGCGGCGATCACGGTCGCGGGAGCGACAGGCGACATCGGGCCGGGGACGGTGGTCCTCACGGTGTCGTTCGCCGTCGGCGCGGCCGTGCCGCTGCTGGTCTTCGCGCTCGCGGGACGACGCGTCGCGGAACGGGTCTCGGCGTTCCGCCGCCACCAGCGCGGCATCCGGGTCACGGGCGGGGTGGTCGTCCTCCTTCTGGCGGGGGCGCTGGCGCTCAACCTGCCCCAGCAGCTGCAGCGCGCGCTGCCGGACTACACCGGCGCGCTGCAGCAGCAGGTGGACGAGAACGCCGCCGTGCAGGACGCGCTCGACCTGGGCGGGATCGTCACCGACGCGAACCGGGAGCTGTCGAACTGCTCCAACGGGTCGCCGGAGCTGGCCGACTGCGGCACCGCGCCGCCGCTCACCGGCATCACCCGGTGGCTCAACACCCCCGACGGCGCGGCGCTCGACCTGGCCGACCTGCGCGGCAAGGTCGTGCTCCTCGACTTCTGGACCTACTCCTGCATCAACTGCCAGCGCGCCATCCCGCACGTGAGCGCCTGGTACGACGCGTACGAGGACGCCGGCCTCGAGGTGATCGGCGTGCACACGCCGGAGTTCGCCTTCGAGCGCGAGACGCGCAACGTCGTCGCCGGCGCCCGCGACCTCGGCGTCGACTACCCGATCGCGCAGGACAACTCCTACTCCACATGGACGACGTACCGGAACCGGTACTGGCCCGCCGAGTACCTGATCGACGCCGAGGGCACGGTCCGCTACATCAAGCACGGCGAGGGCGGCTACGACGTCACCGAGCAGCACGTCCGCGACCTGTTGCGCGCCGCCGACCCGGACGTCGACCTGCCGCCCGCCACCGACGTCGCGGACACGACGCCCGGCGAGGAGACGACGCCGGAGACGTACCTCGCCCTCAACAAGGTGTTCAACTACTCCGGCTCGCCCGAGTACGGCTCCGGCCGGGAGGCGTACTCCCACCCGGACGACCAGCCGCGCGACACCTTCTCCCTCGGCGGCACCTGGGACGCCGACTTCCAGGGCGCGACGGCGGCCGCGGACGACGCGACCCTGTGGCTCGCGTACCGGTCCACCGACGTGTTCAGCGTCCTCGGGGGTGAGGGGACGGTCACCGCCCGCGTGCTCGCCGACGACGGCAGCGTGCGTGCCGAGCGCGAGATCGACGTGACCGGCAACCCGACGCTCTACGACGTGCTGCGTGGCGACGGGCCGACGGAGGGGACCGTGGAGCTCGACGTGCCCGCCGGTGTCTCGGTCTACACGTTCACGTTCGGCTGAGGCCCCGCCCGGCGCGTGCGGGTGAAAAACAGGTCGTGCGGTTCGCTGGGGCGACGGGATCCGCTACTTTGCGGTCGGACTTGTCCGGGATGAGGCGGTCCGGGCGACCTGCGAAGGTCGCGTCGAGGACGACGAACGGTGGTCAACGGTGATTCGACGACGTCAGCTCCTGGCAGCGCTCGCCCTTGCGGGACTGGTGCTGACGGGAGGCGTCTCGACGGCGACGGCCTCGTCCGGCGCCGCACCACCGCTCGAGACGACGGAGGCACCGAGCGGGCAGGTGGTCCTGGCGTCCGGCCCGCGGGCGTGGACGGCCCTGCGCAGCGGGGACCCGGCGAGCACGGCGGGCTTCGGGTTCGAGGGCGACCGGCTCGTCGGGCAGTGCGTCGGCGAGGGCGGCAAGGGCTGCCCCGCCCGCGGCGTGCAGCGGCTGGCGTACGACTTCGGAGACCTCGGAGACCCGGCCGCTCTGGCCGACGGCGTGCTGGTCGCCGCGACGCTGTCGCTCCCGGTGGGGCGCGACCAGGCGTGCGGCGTCGACGACGTCCGGGTGTTCGTGGTCCCGGCCGTGACCGCGACGACGACGTGGGCCGCCTCGACGCCCGGGTGGAGGGGCACTGGCGCGGACCTGTCGGGCGCGGGGTGCGGCGGCGACCGGCGCGTCGAGGTCGACGTCACCCTGGCGGTGGGACAGGCGGCACGGTCCGGTGACCCGCTGGCGTTCGGCCTCGGCGCTGCGGACGAGGGCTGCCGGGGCTGCGGCCGCGCGGCCTTCGGCCCCGACGCCACCCTCACGGTCGAGCTGCGGGCGACGGACACCGTCGTCGCGCTGGGCACGACGCTGCCGGAGACGTCGTGCGCGGTGGGCGACGACCGCCCGGCGGTCCGCTCGACCACCCCGACCCTGAGGGCCGAGCTCTCCAACGCCCGCGAGCCGTTCCCGTCGTCGATGAGCGCCGAGTTCGCCGTGCGCGACCTCGCGACGGGCGACGAGCTGTGGCGGTCGGCCCCGACCACGCCGCAGGCGTCTGGGGCGACCCACGCCGTCAAGGTCCCGGGCGGTGTCCTCGACGAGGGCGGGACGTACGGGTGGACGGCGCAGGCGGTGCTGCCGAGCGGCGGCCGCACGGAACCGGTCGGCTGCGAGCTGACGGTGGACGTGACGGCTCCCGGCGAGACCGTCGTCACCCCGGTCGAGGGGTACCCCGCCGTCTACCTCGAGGACGGGACCGCGGGCGGGGTCGGGGTGACTGGTGGGTTCCGGTTCGACGTGCCGGGCTCCGACGACGTGGCCTACGTGCAGTACTCGACCGTGGGTGACGCCCTGGTCGACCGCGCACAGCCGGGGGAGGTCGTCGAGCTCACGCCGAGCTATGCCGGCCCGACGATCCTGTACGCCCAGGCGGTGGACGGCGCGGGGAACGTGGGCCCGCGGCGAGAGTACCGGTTCGTGGTGGCCTACCCCGTCGCCCGCGGCGGCACGTGGTGGTTCGACGAGCTCACGGGGACCACGGCGGGCAACACCCTCTCCACCGACCACACGCTCACGCTGTCGGGCGACGACCTGTGGTCGCCGGGACCGTGGGGCACGCCGGACGACGGCGCGCTCACCTTCGACGCGGACGGCGACGCCGCGACGACCGACGGCGTCGTCGTCGACCCGGCGGGGAACGTCACCGTGGCCGCGTTCGTGCGGCCGGACGACGACGGCGCGACGGCGGACGTCGTCGCCCAGGGCGACGACGAGCGGACGGGCTTCGCGCTCGGCGCGGTGGCCGACGACTCGTGCGTGTCCGCCAGCGGCACCTGCTGGGCGTTCTCCGTGGGCACGGGCGACGGCAGGACCTCCGCGACCGCGGTCTCCGACGTCGCCCCCGTGCCCGGGAGCTGGACGTTCCTGGTCGGGATGCGGAACGTGGGGACGGGCGCCGTGGAGCTGTGGACGTGCCCGCTCGACGGGTGGGGCGACATCACCCGCACCGGGCGCGCGGACGCCTCCCCCCTGGCGGGCGGTCCCGCGGGACGGGTCACGGTCGGCGGTGCGGCCTGGCGGGGTGCGATCGACGGCGTCCGGGTGCTCGACTCGGTCCAGGACGTCTCGAAGCTGCGCCGGTGGTGCTCCGGGGCGCGGTGACCGGGCCGTGAGCGTCTCTACCGGTCAGGGATCGCCCCTCGAATCCTGACCGGTAGAGACGCTCGTGCCCGTCGGGGCGCCCGCGCTCACGACCAGCCCTCCGCCGCCTGCACCCACGGGCCGACGCGCACCTCGGCGCCGTCGAGCACGTCGAGGTCGGTCGCCGGGGTCAACGCGACGGGGTCTCCGCTCGCGACGGCGACGACGTCGACGGCGGTCGTGACGTCGGGGTCGTTCGCCGTCGACATGGCGCGCCACTGCACGGATGCGAGCGCGCGCTCGCCCGCCGGCACGACGACGCGGCCCGCGACGACGCCGGGCGCGGACGGCTCGGTCGTGACGTCGTCCTGCGGCGCGCCGTCGGCGTTCAGGAACGTCAGCCGCGGCACGCCGTCGAGGGCGCACGGGCGGCCCGAGACGTTCTCCGCGTGCACGGTGAGGTAGCGGCCGCCGGCGGCGGCGTCCGGGGTGCCGAGGGTGAGGCTCAGGTCGTCGCCGGTGCAGTCGGGGGCGTCGGCGTCGGCCGGCCACGGGTCGGCGCCCTCGGGCAGCGGCACGGTGTGCTCCTCGGGCGCGGGCGGCGGCGACGCCGCGACCCAGCCGTCCACGCGCTCGGCGTAGCCGGGCTCGGTGAGGGAGTACGCGAGGTGCCCGTCCCCGACGGCGCGCGCCGGGTCGTCGAGCCAGCGGGTCAGGTCGTCCGCCTCGGGCGACGTCGCGGGCCCGGCCAGCTGGACGTTGAGGCCCAGGACGACGCCGCCCGTCACGACCACGTCCTGGGGCACCTGAGCGCTCACGGAGACGGAGTCGACCCCCGGCCGCTCGGCGGCCTCGGCGGCGAGCCGTGCCACCTCGGGGTCGGGCACCCGTCCGGAGGCGTCGTACTGCACCGTGGAGTCGTCGGTGTGCAGTGCCGCCGCGATGCCCTGCTCCGCGGCCGCCTCCGCCACCCGCACCAGCCCCTCCCCGTCGGCCGCGTCCGCGCTGGCGCCGCTCACCCTCGTCGCGCCCGCGTCGCGGAGGACGACGGCGTCCGCGACGGACGACGCGTCGCCGTCCTCGGCCACCCACGCCGTGAGGGGGTAGACCTCGACGCCGTTCACGGTGCTCGGTGTCCCGGCGCGCACGGTGGTGGTGTGCGAGAGCGTCCGCACGCCGTCGACCTGCGCGCCCGCCAGGACATCGTCCGCACGGGCGGCCGCGGCGCTCGCGGCGGCGGGCTCGAGGCCGTCCTCGAGCACGACGTCGACGCGGGCGTGGGCGACGTCGCCGTCCTTCGCGTCGCGGAGCGTGACCTCGTAGGCGGTGACCTCCGCGGAGTCGACGCCGGGGACCTCGGCGGCCTGCCGGGCGGCGGCGCGCAGTACGTCGGGCACCGGGTCCCAGGGGCGCCAGGCGACCAGCACCGCCGTCAGGGCAGCCAGCAGGAGAACGGCCGCCACCAGCGCGGACGTGCGTCGTCGGGTCACGACGGGAGCGTGCCAGAACCGCGGGCCGGACGAGCGGCGGACCGGGGCGCGCCGTGTGCAGATGCTGCGCCCTTCCGGATGAGAACCCCCTCATGGTCGCCTCATCCGTGACTCAGGCAACCTCCGCAGGGTTGCCAGGGTGCGACAGATACCAGCGGTCGAACCCGAGACCCCGGCGCGACGCCGGGTCGCGTTCTACTCCCACGACACCCAGGGCCTCGGCCACGTGCGCCGCACGTCGCTGCTGGCGCGCGCCGTGGTGGACGCCGACCCGGACGTCGACGTCCTCCTCCTGTCCGGCGCGCGGGAGGCGACCAGCCTGCCGCTGCCGGAGCGCACGGAGGTCGTGACGCTGCCCCGCGTCGGCAAGGACCCCGACCGGGGCTACGGGCCGCGCACCTGGTCCGGCACGTTGGACGACGTCGTCCGGGTCCGTGCGGGCGTGCTCGACGGCGCGCTCGCCGCGTTCCGCCCCGACGTCCTGGTGGTGGACAAGGTGCCGCTCGGCGTCGGCGGAGAGCTGCTGCCCGCCCTGCGGCGGCTGCGCGCGCAGGGCGGCACCGCGTGCGTCCTCGGGCTGCGCGACGTGCTCGACACCCCCGAGGTCGCCGTCCGCGAGTGGCGTGAGCAGCGCAGCACCTCCGTCGTCGAGCGGTTCTTCGACGAGGTGTGGGTGTACGGCGACGCGCGCGTCTACGACCCGCTCACCGAGTACGCGCTGCCCGACCATGTCGCCGCAAGGACGGTATTTACCGGATACCTCGGTCGCGGTCGCGCGTCCACCACCTCCACCGGATACCTCGGTCGCGGTCGCGCGTCCACCACCTCCACCGGATACCTCGGTCGCGGTCGCGCGCCCGCGACCTCCACCACGGCGCCGAGGCCCGGAGACGCGCCCTTCGTCCTCTGCCTGGTGGGCGGCGGGCAGGACGGCGCAGCGCTCGCGGAGGCGTTCGCCGCGGCGTCGCTGCCCGCGGGCCACCGGGGCGTGCTCGTCACCGGGCCGTACCTGCCGGAGGCGACGCGGGACCGGCTGCGCGCCGTCGCCGCCGGCCGCGACGACCTCGACGTGCGCGCGTTCGTGCGCGACGTCGTCCCCCTGGTCGAGGGCGCCGCAGCGGTCGTGACGATGGGCGGCTACAACTCCGTGTGCGAGCTGCTGGCGTCCGGCCACCCCGGCCTGGTCGTGCCGCGCACGCACCCTCGCGCCGAGCAGCTCGTGCGGGCGTGCCGGCTCGCGGGCCTCGGGCTGCTCGACGTCCTCGTCGGCGCGATCACCCCCGAACGGGTGGGCGCCTGGCTCGCCCGCGCCACCGACGGAGACGCGCGACGGCGCCCCGAGGTCGACGTCGACCTCGACGGGCTCGCCCGCGTGCCGCACCTCGTCGACGGGCTCGTCGAGCGGCTCGCCGCCGCAGCCCCGACCACCGCCCCGGACCAGCAGGACCAGCAGGAGGAGGAGCACCGTGCCACTGCCTGACATCACCCCGACGACCACCCGATTGCGCGTCGGCTACGTGACCAAGATGTACCCGCGGTTCTCGGAGACGTTCATCGTCAACGAGGTGCGCGGCCTGGAGCGCCGCGGCGTCGAGATCGAGATCTTCTCGCTCCGCGCCCCGGTCGACACCCGCTTCCACGCCGCGCTCGCCGACGTCGCCGCACCGGTGCGGTTCGTGCCGCGCGCGGCCCGCGCGGCGGACGCCTGGTCGGCGCTCGCTGAGACCCACGACCGGCTCGACCTGCGCGCCCTGCCGGCCGGCACGCTCGCCGACCTGCTCGCCGCCGACCCGGAGGACGCCGTGCAGGCGCTGTGGGTGGCGTCGGCCGCGCACGACGCCGGGCTGACGCACCTGCACGCGCACTTCGGGTCGGTCGCGACGACGGTCGCGCGGCTCGCCGCCGCCGTCCTCGGCATCGGCTACACGTTCACCGCGCACGCGAAGGACATCTTCCACGAGTCGGTGGACCCCGCCGACCTGCGGACGAAGCTCGCCGACGCGCGCGCCGTCGTCACCGTGAGCGACCACAACCTCGCCTACCTGCGCGACACCTACGGCCCCGCCGCGGACGCCGTCGTCCGCGTGTACAACGGGCTCGACCTCGACGAGTACGCCCGCGCGACGGCGCCGCGACGACCCGGGCGCGTGTGCGCCGTCGGCCGCCTCGTGGAGAAGAAGGGCTTCGGCGCCCTCCTCGACGCGGTCGCCCTCCTCGTCGCCGAGGGCCGCGACGTGCACCTCGACCTCGTCGGCTCCGGGCCGCAGGAGGCGGAGCTGCGCGCCCGCGCCGCCGCGGCAGGCCTGGACGGGCACGTGACCTTCTACGGCCCGCTGCCGCAGGACCGGGTGCGCGACGTCGTCGCCCGCGCCGCCGTCTTCGCCGCGCCGTGCGTGCTCGGCGCGGACGGCAACCGCGACGGCCTGCCCACGGTCCTGCTGGAGGCGATGGCCCTCGGCACCCCCGTCGTCTCGACGCCGGTCACCGGTATCCCCGAGGCGGTGCGCGACGGTGAGACCGGCCGCCTCGTGCCGCCCGGCGACGCCCCCGCGCTCGCCGCGGCGCTCGGCGCCCTGCTCGACGACCCGGCCGAGGCGCGCCGTCTCGCCGACGGCGCCCGCGCGCACATCGAGTCCGAGTTCGACGTCGTCGGCACGTCCCGGCGCCTGCTGGACGTGCTGGAGAGCGCGGCGACCACCGCCGCGGAGGGGAGGGCGGCATGAGGGTCGCGTACGTGAGCTCCGACCCGGGCGTCCCCGTGTTCGGCCGCAAGGGCTCGTCCGTCCACGTCCAGGCCGTGCTGCGCGAGCTGGTGCGCGCCGGCGCCGAGGTGCACGTCGTCACGACGCGGCCCGGCGACGACACCCCCGACGACCTCCGGGGCGTCGTCGTCCACCGCATCCCCGTCGCTCGCGCCGGCTCGACGGCGGAGCGCGAGGTCGTGCTGCGCGACGCCGATGCCCGTGTCGCCGAGGTGCTCGACGGCGTCGCCGCGGGAGCGTCGCTCGACCTGGTCTACGAGCGCTACTCACTCTGGGGAACGGCGGCCACGGCCTGGGCGCGTGACGCCGGCGTTCCGAGCGTGCTGGAGGTCAACGCGCCGCTGGTCGACGAGCAGCGCACCCACCGCGAGCTCGTCGACGAGGCGGCCGCCGAGCGCTGCGCCCGCGCCGCCGTCGGTGCCGCGACGGCCGTCGTCGCCGTGAGCGGCCCCGTCGCGGCGTGGGCGGCCGACCGCGCCGGCGAGCACCCCGAGAAGGTCCACGTGCTGGCGAACGGGGTGGACACCGGGCGGATCGTTCCGGCTGTGGACCGGTGCGGGGGCCGTCGCGACCTGACGGACTCTTCGCGCGGACGCGTTCACGGGCGCCAGGGCGCCCTCCACTTCGGGAGGGATACGTCCGCGCGAAGAGTCCGTCAGGACGCGACGGCGTTCACGGTGCTGTTCGTCGGAACTCTCAAGCCGTGGCACGGGCTCGACGTGCTGGTCGACGCGTTCGCCGGGCTGCATGGGCGCGTCCCCGAGGCGCGGCTGCTGCTCGTCGGCGACGGCCCCGAGCGCGAGGCTGTCCTCGCCCGGGCGGGCGCCCTCGGCGTCCGCGGTGCGGTCGAGCACGCGGGGGCCGTGTCGCCGTCGGACGTCCCCGCGCTGCTGCATCGCGCCGACGTTGCCGTGGCGCCGTACCCGCCGCTCGACGACTTCTACTTCTCGCCGCTGAAGGTCTACGAGTACCTGGCCGCCGGGCTGCCCGTCGTCTCCAGCGCGGTGGGGGAGCTCCCGGGAGCGCTGGAGCACGGCCGTGCCGGCGTGCTCGTCCCTCCCGGTGACGCCGCCGCGCTCGCGGACGCGCTCGTCGCCCTCGCGCACGACGGCGACCGCCGTGCTGCGCTCGGCGCCCGCGCGCGGGAGGTCGCCGTGGAGCGGCACGACTGGTCCGTCGTCGTGCGGCGGGCGCTCGGGTTCGCCGGGGTGCGCCATCCCGAGCACGCGGGGGCCCGTCATGCCTGACCCCTCCGGCGGCGTCGGCGCCGCGAACCGGTACAGGCCGCGCTCGATGCGCGAGGCGGGACGCTCGTTCCGCCGCTTCTGGCCGCACCTGCGCCATCACGTGCGACCGGAGCGTCGGCTGTTCGTGCTGGGCAGTCTGGCGATGCTGGCCGAGGTGGGGATGCGGCTGCTGGAGCCGTGGCCGCTGAAGTACGTGGTGGACGGCATCGTCGCCGCGACGGGCTCGACGGCGGCCGGCCCGGCGCCGGCGAACCTGCCCGCGGTCATCCTGCTCGCGGCGGGGTCGCTGCTCGTGATCGTGCTGCTGCGCGCGGCGGCGGCGTACGCGTCGACCGTCTGCTTCTCCCTCGCGGGCAACCGGGTGCTCACGGGGGTGCGGGCGGACGTGTTCGCGCACCTGCAGCGGCTGTCGCTGCGGTTCCACGACGGGTCGACGACGGGCGACCTCGTCACACGCCTCACCAGCGACGTCACGCGCCTCAAGGAGGTGTCGGTGACGGCGATGCTGCCGATGATCGGCAACGTCGTGACGCTCGTCGGCATGGTCGTGGTGGTCGCGGTGCTGGACCCGCTGCTGGCGCTCGTCATGGTGGTGGTGCTGCCCGTCTTCCTTCTCACCAGCGCGCGCCTGTCCCGCACGATCCGGAAGGTGTCGCGCGACCAGCGCAAGGCGGAGGGGCAGCTCGCGTCGCTCGCCACGGAGACGCTGGGCGCGGTGAAGGTCGTGCAGGCGTACGCGCTCGAGGACCGGATGGGCGGCCGGTTCGCCCGCTCGAACTCGTCGTCGCTGCGCGAGGGCGTGCGGGCCAAGCGCCTGTCGGCCGGGCTGGAGCGCTCCACCGACGTGCTCGTGGGCGTCGCGACCGCCGTCGTCCTGTTCGTGGGCGCGCAGCGGGTGCTCGACGGCGCGCTGACGCCGGGCGAGCTCACCGTGTTCCTCACGTACCTCAAGGCGGCCTTCAAGCCGATGCGCGACATCGCGAAGTACACCGGTCGCATCGCGCAGGCTGGGGCGTCGGGGGAGCGGGTCGTCGAGGTGCTGGAGAGCCGGCCCGAGGTGACCGACGCGAGCTGGGCCCGGCCGATCGGCCGCGCGCTCGGCGACGTCCGCTTCGAGGGCGTGTGGTTCTCCTATGTGCCGGGTCACCCCGTACTGCGGGGGCTCGACCTGGCGGTGCGGCCGGGGGAGCGGGTCGCCGTCGTCGGGGCGTCCGGGGCCGGGAAGTCGAGCCTGGTCTCGCTGATCTCGCGCCTGCGCGACCCCGACGCCGGCGTGGTGCGGATCGACGGGCACGACCTGCGCAACCTCACGCTCGACAGCGTGCGCCGGTCCGTCGCCGTCGTGCTGCAGGAGAGCGTGCTGTTCCACGGCACCGTGCGCGAGAACATCACCGCCGCCGTCCCCGACGCCACCGACGAGCAGGTGGAGCGCGCCGCACGCGTGGCCGGGGCGCACGACTTCGTCCTCGCGCTGCCGGACGGCTACGACACGGTCGTGGGGGAGCGCGGCGGCACCCTGTCCGGCGGGCAGCGGCAGCGCCTCGCCATCGCCCGCGCGGCGATGCTCGACGCCCCCGTCGTGGTGCTCGACGAGGCCCTCACCGGCCTGGACGAGCAGACCGAGCACGAGGTGGTCGACGCCCTCGGCCGCCTGACCCGCGGCCGCACCACGTTCGTCATCACGCACGACCTGGACGCCGCCCGCGACTGCGAGCGCGTGGTGCGGCTCGACGGCGGCCGCGTCGTCGCGTCCGGCACGCCCGCGGTCGTCCTCGGCGGCGGCCCCGACCTGCCCGCGGTGCCCGCGCCGCCGGGCCCCGGCACCCCGGAGGAGGTGGCGTCCCGTGGCGCCTGACCTGACGCTCGACCGCCCGCGGACGGTGCGGGAGGTCGCCGCCGCCGACCCCGCGATCCCCGCGCTGGGAGACGTGCTCGACCTCGGCCGCCTGGCGGCGCGCCTCGCGGCCGCCACCGGGCACGCGGGCACGGTCTCGCGGCCCTACCTGCGGTACAAGCCGGGCACCAGCGTCGTGCTGTCGTGCCGGTGGACGGGCGCGGCCGGCCCGCGCGACCTGCTGGTGCGCGCCTACGCCGCCGGGTCGCGCGGCAAGCTCGACAAGGGCCTCGACCCGCGCCGGCCGGACGAGGTGCTGCTGCTCGACCGGGACGCCGCGCTGGTCGCCACCATCTGGGCGGCCGACCGGCAGCTTCCCGCGTCCCGCGCCGCCGCGGACCTCGCGGCCGACGTCGTGGGGCGGCCCGCCGACCTGCGGCTGCTGCGGCACAACCCCGAGCGCCGCGCGGTGCTGCACGCCCGCGGCCCGCGCGGCGAGGCGCTGGTGCGGCTGGTGCGACCGGACGCCGTCGCCCGCGCGGCCCAGGGGTACGCGCTGCTCGGAGCGGTGTCGGAGGGGACGCCGGGCACGGGCTCGGACCGCGCCGTCGTGCGGGCGCCGCGCTTGCGCTCCGTCGACCCCGACCGGGGCGTCGTGGTCACCGACTGGGTGCCGGGCACGCCGCTCGACGGTCTCGACGCGGCGGGCGCGCTGGACGACGCCGCGCTGCGCGAGGTGGGCGCGCTCGCCGCCGCGCTGCACGGCGCGCGACCCGCGGGGGCCGGCCTGCCCCCGCGCCCGGACGGCGCCGTCCCGCTGCACGGCGACCTGTCCCTCGACCAGCTCGTGCGCGGCCCGGGCGGCGAGCCGTGGCTGGTCGACGCGGACGCCGCCCGCTGGGGCCGGCCGGCCGAGGACCTCGGGTCGCTCGCGGCCGCGCTCGTGCGGGCGCACGGCGCCGCGGACGTCGCCGCGGCACGGCTCGCGGCGGTGCTCGACGGGTACGCCGCCGCGGGAGCGGAGCCGGTCGCGGTGCCGGAGCTGCGTGCCGCCGTCGCCGAGCACCTGCGACGCCGCGCCACCGAGCCGTTCCGGCGTCTGGAGGACGGCTGGGCGGAGACCTCTGTGGCGCTCCGTGAGCTCGCCGACGACGTCCAGGACGGCCGCGGAGGCGCGCTGGGCGCCGCGCTGGCCGTGCGACGAGCCCGAACGCCCGTCGCACGGGCGCCGCGGATCCGCACGGCGCCAGTCGTCGAGGCGCTGGCCGACGCGCTCGCGGCGCAGGGCCACACGCTGCGCGCCGTGCTGCCGCGGTCGGCCGACCGGCTGCTCGTCGTCGGCAGCGACCGCGACGGCGCCGTGCTCGCCGGGCGCTGGGAGGCGGGGCCGGCCGTCCCGCCCGCGCGCGGGGCCGGGGCGCGCACCGGAGGGGACCTTGCGCACGCCCGCGGACCGGAGCCGGTCGGCGGCGGCGCTCTCGTGCTGCACCCCGACGGCGCGGACCCGCGTCTGCCCGGCCTGGGCGGCCGCGTCCGCGCGGGCGCGACGCTCGTCGCGCACCGCTCCGGCCGGCGCGGTGTGGTGCGCGACCCCGCCGGCACGTACACCAAGGTGACGCGCCCGGGGCGTGAGCCCGTGGGCGTCGCCGTCCCGGCGGCGGCGTTCGCCACCCCGGAGGTGCTGGCCCGCGGCGACGGGTTCGTCACCACCGCCGCGCTGCCGGGCCGCACGCTGCACGAGCTGCTGCGCGACCGGGCCACGCCGGACGCCGTGCTCGACCCGCTGCTCGACGCCGCGGGTCGCGGGATCGGGCGCGGGCTGCGGCGGCTGCATGGCGCGTCGCCGTCGCCGGGTGTCGCGGCACACGACGCCGAAGCCGAGGTCGCTGTCGTCGCCCGCTGGTGGGGACTCGCCGCCGCCCACGGCTCGACGACGGCGGCGGACGCGGACGCCGTCGTGCGGCGGGTGCGGGCCGCGCTCGCCGCCGCCCCCGCGGCGCGGCCTGTGCTCACGCACCGCGACCTGCACGACAAGCAGCTCCTCGTGCACGTCGACGACGCGGCGCCCGGCGACCGGGTGCGCGTCGGGTTGCTCGACCTGGACCTCGCCGCCGTCGCGCACCCCGCGCTCGACCTGGCCAACCTGCTCGTGCACCTCGAGCTGCGCGCCCACCAGGGCGTGTGTCCGCCCGCACGCGCCGCCCGCGTGGCCCGCGCCGTCGTCGACGGCTACAGCGACACCCTCGATGCCGGCGCGCTGCACGCGTGGGCCGTCGCGGCCCGCGCGCGCCTCGCCGCGGTGTACGCCTTCCGACCAGCGCCCGGGGACGTGCCCGGCGCGCTCCTGACCGACCTCGACCGGCCCCTGCCGTTCGAGCCCGCCCCGCCCACTCTGGAGGACCGATGACGCACGCCACCACGACCACCGCCGCCGCCGCCGACGTCGCCGCCGAGCCGGCCCCCGGGCCGAGGACGCCCGAGCCCACCCGCGTCACCGTGATCGGCACGGGCTACCTGGGCGCGACGCACGCCGCGTGCCTGGCCGAGCTGGGCTACGACGTGCTCGGCCTGGACACCGACCCGGCGAAGATCGCCGACCTGGCGGCGGGCCGGCTGCCGTTCTACGAGCCCGGGCTGGCGGAGCTGGTCGAGCGGCACACCGCCGCCGGGCGCCTGCGGTTCACGACCGACCCGGCGGAGGCGGCCGCGTTCGCCGACCTGCACTTCGTGTGCGTCGGCACGCCGCAGCGCCGGGACTCGATGGCCGCCGACACGAGCCACGTCGAGGCCGCCGTGGCCGCCCTCGTGCCGCACCTGCGCGGCGACGCGCTCCTCGTCGGCAAGTCCACCGTGCCCGTGGGCACGGCCGCCGGCCTGCAGGCGCTCGCGGACGGCCTGGCGCCCGCGAGCGTCGAGGTGGGCGTCGCATGGAACCCGGAGTTCCTGCGCGAGGGCCGCGCCGTCGAGGACACGCTGCGCCCCGACCGCATCGTCGTCGGCGTCACCGACCCGCGGCACGAGAAGGCGCTGCGCGAGCTGTACGCGCCCGTCGTCGACGCCGGCGTGCCGTTCCTCGTCACCGACCTCGCCACGTCCGAGCTGGTCAAGGTGGCCGCGAACGCGTTCCTCGCCACGAAGATCTCGTTCGCCAACGCGATCGCCGAGCTGTGCGACGCGGCCGGCGGCGACGTCGTCGCGCTCACCGACGCGATCGGGCACGACGTCCGCATCGGCCACCAGTTCCTCAAGGCGGGACTCGGCTTCGGCGGCGGCTGCCTGCCCAAGGACATCCGCGCGCTCATGGCGCGCGCCGGCGAGCTCGGCGTCGACCAGGCGCTGACGTTCCTGCGCGAGGTCGACGCCATCAACATGCGGCGCCGGTCGCGCACCGTCGCGCTGGCCGTCCAGGAGTGCGGCGGCAGCGTGCTCGGGCGGCGCATCGCCGTCCTGGGCGCGGCGTTCAAGCCCGGCACCGACGACGTGCGCGATTCGCCCGCGCTCAACGTCGCCGCCCAGCTGCAGCTGCAGGGAGCGCACGTGCGCGTGCACGACCCGCGCGCCAACGCCACCGCGGCCCGCACGTTCCCCACGCTGGGCTACGCGGACACCGTCGAGGAGGCGGTCACCGGCGCCGACCTCGTGCTGCACCTCACCGAGTGGCAGGAGTTCCGCGACCTCGACCCGGCGGCCCTCGAGCCCGCGCGCCGCGTCGTCGTCGACGGTCGCAACGCGCTCGACGCCGACCGCTGGGCCGCTGCCGGCTGGCGGGTGCGCGCCCTCGGCCGCCCGGCCATCGGCCCGGCGACGGTCAGCCCGTGAACGCCTCCAGCTCCGCGCGGGGGACTTGGCGGCCTGAGCGGATGAGCTCCTCGACGTCGTCCATCCGGTCCCAGACGTTGACGGCCATGCCGGCCTGCACCTCGCCGTCGCGCACCCAGAACGCGACGAGCTCGCGGTCGTCGACCGAGCCGCTGGTCACCACCTCGGTGTCGCCCGCGCGCAGGTCGACGTAGCCCTTGTACTCCATCCCGACGTCGTACTGGTCGCTGAAGAAGTAGGGGAGGACGTCGTAGGTGGCGTCGTCGCCGAGCATCGCGCGGCCGGCGTGCGCGCCCGTGTCCTGCGCGACGGCCCAGTGCTCCACGCGAAGCGGGCGGCCGTAGTGCGGCGACGGGACGGAGGCGATGTCGCCGGCGGCGAAGACGTCGGGGGCGGAGGTACGCAGGGTGCCGTCGACGGCGATCCCGCCGCCGAGGTCGCGCGAGCGCAGCTCGATGCCCGCGGCCGACGCGATGCCCACGTTGGGCGTCACGCCCACGCCCATCACCACGAGGTCGGCCTCCAGGTGGGTGCCGTCGGCGAGCTCGACCCCCTTGACCCGGCCGGACTCGCCGGTGAACGCGACGACGTCGCCCCGGTGGCGCAGGACGCCGCGGTCGTCGTGCAGCTTCCCGTACAGGGAGCCGAGCTCCGGGCCGAGCGTGGCCTCGAGGGGGTGCGCGGTCTGGCCGACGAGGCACACGTCCAGGCCGAGCATCCGCGCGGACGCGGCGACCTCGGTGCCGATCCAGCCGTCCCCGACGACGACGACCTTGCCCTCGCCCTCGAGCGACGCGGGCAGCAGGATGCCGGCGAGCAGGTCCGCGTCGTCGACCGTCCGGAGAGTGTGCACGCCGATGAAGCTCCGGCCCGGCACCTGGAGCGCGCGGGGGGTCGAGCCGGTCGCGAGCAGCAGCCTCGAGTAGCCGAGCGTGGAGCCGTCGGCGAACGTCACCTCGTGGTCGGCCGGGGCGAGGTCCACGACCGTGGTGAGCGTGCGCAGGTCGATGGCGTGGTCGTCCCACCAGCCGGCCTTGAGCGGGTAGATGACGTCGGGCTCCGCCTGCCCACGCAGGTAGTCCTTCGACAGCGGCGGACGCTCGTACGGGCGGTGCCCCTCGTTGGTGACGACGACGAGGTCGACGTCTGGGTCCTGCTCCCGCACCGCCTCCACGGCGCGGGCGGCGGCCAGGCCCCCTCCGACGACGACGACAGGTGCGGTGGACGACGCGGGCATGGTGACTCCTGACCAGCGGGGACGAGGGCTGCCGAGGCCGACGGTGCCACAGTTCCGCGCTGCTGGCGACCCTCCGCCATCGTGCGCGCCATGAGCCCCGGGACGTCCGCGTCGCGGACCCGTCGAGCAGCCACTGCCCGAGCTGCTCGGGCGCCGGGCGCCGAACGTCGCAGGCAGGTGTCGCCGCCGGCCCGGATGCACCGCTCCTCGAACAGCACCGTGCCGTGCGGGGTGGTGATCCCGGCGAGTCATCGCCGTCTCGCAGCACGCGCTCCGGCGGCCCCTGCGCGGGTCGCGCGGCCCGTACCTCGGGCGACGCGGCGTGCGGCATCGCCCGCGCCGACCTCGAAGCCGAAGAGGATCTTGATGACCCAGGCGAACAGTGCGATGGTCAGCAGCGGGACGACGCAGATCGTGATGATCCACAGGGCGATCTGCTGGATGGCGCCGTCCATCCAGGCGACAGCCTCCTCCTGGGCGTCACTGACGCCGTCGAGCGCGTTCCCCACCGCGTCGCCGGCGGCGCCGACAGCACTGCTCGCCGCATCCCGTGCGTCGTCGAGCATCCCGAGGAGCCCGCCGCGGTCCGCGCCTTCGGCGTCGTCGGCGACCTCCTGCGTCGCGGCTGCTGCGGCGGCCTCCTCGGCGGCGTCCTGGATGGCGTCGGCCTCGGCGATCGCGGCCTGGGAGTCATTGAAGGTGTCCGTCGCCAGGTTGCTGACCGCGATGCTCGCGGGCATCGCGGCAAAGATCACGGCGCCGAAGATCGCGAGCTTGACGGCAAGCGTGCGAAGCATCTCGCGCCGCGTGAAGACGTACGCGACGCCGAGAAAGGACGCGGCGGGGATCACCCAGGTGAACGAGACGTACCCGACGACACCGACCAGGACCTTCTGCAGGATGATCGCTGCCACGATGACGATGAACCAGCCGCTGAGGTCGGCGAGCTGGGCCGGGATGCCGTCGACGTTCGGGATGAGGTCGGTCGCGACCGACAGTCCGGCCGCAGCCCCGGCCATGCCCGTGACGGCAGACTGCTGATCGCTGAGGTGGTCGCGGACGCCGGCCGTGGTCGCAGGATCGGTGGCGAACGGTGCGACGACGAACACCGAGACGAGCGCGAGCCCGAGGAGCACCGTGGTCCACACGAGCCGTGGTCGCGGCCCGGGCCCGTCCCGTCCCGCGAGGTCACCCACCGCACCTGCAGAGCCGTGGTCGTCGCGATCGCCGGGGTGTGTCCGGGTGGAAGGCCGCTGCCCGTCCATGGTCTCTGCGGGCATCACCGAGCTCCTCCGAATGCGTTCTGGACTGCTGCACGGAGACTCTAGGGCGCCCCGACGGTACCGAACGGCCGGGTCACGGGTGAGATCTGCCGGACGACGACCAGAGCCGGACGCCCGGCGCCTGCAGCTAGGTGAAGAACGTTGGCGAGGACGTCGGTGATGTCGCTCGCTCCGAGGCCGGCGACGAGTTGGACGACCTCGAACGAGGCGTCAGCCCGACGACGGGGAGGAGGACCGGTGCCGGCGGAGCTCGTACTGCACCCGGCGTGGCCGCGCTCCAGGTGCGGCTCGCGACGTCGCTCCTCGCGACGCTGCGTGACGAGGTCGCGTCCGGTCACCACGTCGACGTCGCCGTCCTCGACGTGCGCATGTCCCCTCGCATGGCCGAGGGCAAGGGGGACGGCGCGCGATCGCGGCACGCCTCGTCGTCTCCCCCCGGAGCCGTGCACGCGCACCCCCGGTCCATCTTCGCGAAGCTCGGCCTCGCCCCGGACGACGACGCCGACCGTCGTGTCATGACCGTGCTGTGCTACCTCGCGGCCCGTCGCGGGGGGACCCACCCTGCCGGCTGCCCCCGCGGACGAGCCGACCGAGGCGTCGTGGCTCAGGTAATCGACGTTCAGGCCGAGTGCCCGGGGATCGATCCCGGCGGCGGGCCCGGGCTCTTGGGCTCGTCAGGGGAGTCGTCCGAGGGATGCGACGTCTCGTCGGGGGAGGGCGGGCCGGGGCTCTTGGGCTCGTCGACGGGGTCGCCGGAGCGACGTCTGCCGGGGTGCGCGGGAGCCCCGGGGCTCGTCGGTTCGGTGGGATCGGTGTTCTCTGAACCGCTCACGACGGTCTCCTTCGGACGTGGAGTGCGAGCTGCGCTCGTACCGCGATCCTCGTCCGGGGGAGCCGTGCCCGCACAGGCTGACGACCAGGACACGTCCTGCTGCACCCCGAGCGCCCCTCGAAGGCCGTCCAACGGGTTAGTCGGTGGGGGTTCCCCACACCTTGTAGACCTCGCCGGTGTGGCCGTCTTCGATGCTGCTGCGGTAGCTGAGGGCCAGGTCCGGGGCGGTGACCTGGAACAGGCCGGCGGGAATCAGGTGCGCGGGGAGGGGTTCGTCCCAGGACGGGATGACGACGGCCGGGCTGACCACGTTGATGCGCCGGTTGCCGGTCAGTTCGGTCGCCGCCACGCGCGCGAAGCTCTCGATGGCGGCGTTGTCGGTGTGCGCACCGATGCCGCCAGGGAACGGCGGGTCGCTCATGACGCCACTGGTCATCGTGATGGTGCCGCTCTCGCGCAGCGCGCTCTGGCCCGCGAGGACGACGTTGATCTGGCCCATGACCTTGTCCGTCAGGCCGAGGGCGATCTCTTCCGAAGTGATCGCGCTCAGGGGGCCGTAGGCCTGCCGTCCGGTGACCGTCACGATCGCATCGACCTCCCCGACGGTCTCGAACATCGCCTGGACGCTGGACGGGTCGAGCACGTCCACCCGGACATCGCCGGAGCTGCGGCTGGCGCGAACCACGGTGTGGTCCGCTTCCAGGTTCGCGGCCACGGCACGCCCGACGAGGCCGCTCGCGCCGACCACAAGGACCTTCTTCATTTCTGCTCCTTCTCGAGATCCTGAAGCTCTCGGTGGCGCACACGCTGCCGCCGAACCGTCCAACGCGCCCGCCCCGCACGCGAATTCCCGCCACGGCGAGCCGCACAGCGAACCCGCTGGTAGGTGGAATCAAGCCCACGTCGCTACCGAGGGCGAGGTCGGCCTGGTCGACCGGTCCTCACGACCTCGTTGTCGCCCGACCAGAGCTCCGGAGCACGTCGAAGGTAGAGCCGTGCCCCTGCGCCGGTCCGGGCTGCGTGGGCGGGACGGGATCGCGGCGAGCTCCTCGCACGGACCGTCTCGCGGAACCTGGCCTCCGCCACTGGATCCGCAGGCACCCCCGGCTGCGCCCCCGACGACCGCCCGGGCGCCCCAGCGGGTAAGGCAAGAGGCCCCCTGCCCAGCGTTTCCGCTGATCAGAGGGCCTCTCGGCTGGTCGGGGTGACAGGATTTGAACCTGCGACCTCTTCGTCCCGAACGAAGCGCGCTACCAAGCTGCGCCACACCCCGAAGGACTTGCTCCCACGCCGCAGGACCTACGTCCTCGTGCGGAAGCCTGCTCAGAATAGCCGACGATCCGGCCTGGACGAAAACGAGATCCGGCTACCGGGCGGTGAACGTGAGCAACGTCGCCTCCGGGCGGCACGCGAAGCGCACCGGGGCGTACGGCGAGGTGCCCGCGCCGGCCGACACGTGCAGCCACGCGGAGCCCGTGCCGCCCGTCTCGTCGGGCCGCGGACCGGGCCAGCCGTGCAGGCCGCTGGCCCGCCGGCGGTCGATGTCGCAGTTGGTGACGAGCGCGCCGAACCCCGGCAGCCGGAGCTGCCCGCCGTGCGTGTGACCGGCGAGGACGACGTCCGCGCCGTCGGTGTGCATCCGGTCCAGCACACGCCGGTACGGGGCGTGCGTGACGCCGAGGTGCAGCACCGCGGTGTCGTCCGGGGCGTCGCCGGCTGGTGACTCCGGGAAGTCGTCGCGGTCCAGGTGCGGGTCGTCCACGCCCACCAGCGACAGCAGGCGGCCGTCGGCCTCGACCGTGTCGCGCCGGTTGGTGAGGTCCCGCCAGCCGGCGGCGACCATCGCGCCGGCCAGCTCCTCGGACGGCAGCTCGGCCGGGCGGGTGTGCACGATGCGGGTGTCGCGCTTCAGGTACCGCGCCGGGTTCTTCGGCACGGGGGCGTAGTAGTCGTTCGACCCCATGACGAACGCGCCGGGCGCCGTCGTGAGCAGGGGGGTGAGCGCCTCCAGCAGCGGCCCGAGCGCGTCGGGGTGCGCCAGGTTGTCGCCCGTGTTCACCACCAGGTGGGGCTCGTACTCGGCCAGCGACTGCACCCAGGCGATCTTGCGGCTCTGCGACGGCGTGAGGTGCAGGTCGGACACGTGCAGGACGCGCAGGTCGGACTCGCCCGCGGGCAGCACCGGCACCGTGGCCCGACGCACCGTGAAGAGCTTGGTCTCCAGGTGGGCGTAGCCGAGGCCCGCGACGCCGGCGGCGACGAGCCCGCCCGCGACCTGCCAACCGGGGGTCAGTTGTCGCCCCACGCGTCGCCGAGCGACTCCCAGTCGCCGTTCTGGACGGCGTCCCAGGCGGCCTCCGCGTCCGCGCGGCCGTTGCCGTTCCCGTTGCCGTTTCCGCCGCGGTCGTTGCCCTGGTCGCCGCCGTTGTCGCCGCCACCGTTGTCACCGCCGCCGTTGCCGCCGTCGTCACCCTCGTCCGAGGAGTCGCCCCCGCCGTTGTCAGGCGTGGACGGGCGGATGGCGCCGACGCCGATCATGTCCGGGTCGGGGCTGCCGAAGTCCTTGACCTCCAGCCCGGAGATGGCCTGGTCCATGTACTC
Organism: Isoptericola sp. NPDC019482; assembly: GCF_040632295.1. NCBI lineage: Bacteria > Bacillati > Actinomycetota > Actinomycetes > Micrococcales > Promicromonosporaceae > Isoptericola > Isoptericola sp. NPDC019482. The sequence goes on along the minus strand of NZ_JBEYBQ010000003.1, from coordinate 28,246 downwards.
CTTCCAGGCCGGGGCGGCGACGGTCGAGCCGTACAGGACGCGGTACGGCTTGCCGTTCACGACGCCGCCGTTGGTGTGGTCCTCGTTGGGCCGGTCGGCGTTGCCCACCCACACCGAGGTCGACAGGTTCGGCGTGAACCCGGTGAACCACGTCTGCGCCGAGGCGTTGGAGGTACCGGTCTTGCCGGCGACCGGACGCCCGTCGGCCAGGCCGCCGAGCGTGCGCGCGGTGCCCTCGGTGAACACCTTCTCCATCGCGTACACCACGGTGTTCGCGACGTTCTCCGGCAACGCGTTCTTGTTGCACTTGGCGTCCGGGACGTCGTACTCCTTGCCGCCCGGGCCGGTGACGGCGGTGATGGCGACGGGCGAGCAGTAGGTCCCGCCGGTGGCGAGCGTCGCGTACGCGGCCGCCTGGTAGAGCGGCGTCGACTCCTGGGTGCCGAGGAGCATCGGGGCCCGGACGTCGATGTCCTCGACCGTCGGGTCGGTGACGACGCGGTTGCCCTCTTCGCCGCCGGTGGCACGGGTGGGCCGGAAGCCCATGTCCCAGGCCGTGTTGCGCAGCTTGCACAGGTTGAGCTCGTAGCCCATGGACGCGTACGCCGTGTTCACGGAGCGGAAGGTCGCCTCCAGGGCGCTGATGTAGCCCTGCCCGCCGCCCTCGGCGTTGCCCGGCGTCCACGGCTCCGGGCCGAGCCAGCCGACGCACGGCTTGGTCTGGAAGTTGCCGACCGTGCGGGTGACCTCGTTCGCGTTCACCCGCTCGGACAGCGTGTGCCCCTCCTTGAGCCACTCCGCCAGCACGAACGGCTTGAAGTTCGACCCCACCTGGAAGCCGCCGGACGCGCCGTGCGTCGGGTCGGCGGCGTAGTTCACGCGAGTGGTCCCCTCCTTGCCCTCGGACGGCGTGTAGGGGATGTTCTGCGCCATCGCGAGGATCTTGCCCGTGCCGGGCTCCACGGAGGCGATCGCCGACTGCAGGCCGCTCGAGTCGCCCGCGGGGACGGCGTTCTTCACCGCCGCGGACGCGGCCTTCTGCTTCTTCGGGTCGAGCGTGGTGTGGATCTCGAGGCCGCCCCGGTACAGGAGCTGCTGCCGCTCGGCCTTCGTCTCGCCGAACACCGGGTTGGTGACGATCTCCTTGGTGACGTAGTCGCAGAAGAACGCGGAGTTGCCCGCCGCGGCGCACCCGATCTCGGTCGGGTTGACGTCGAGCGTCTCCTTGATCGTCTTCTCCTTGGCCTCGTCACGCTCCTCGGTGGAGATGTACCCGAGCTTCCACATGTTCTGCAGCACCAGGTCGCGCCGCTCCTTGGCCTCCTCCGGGTTCACCGTGGGGTCGAAGCGGCTCGGGGACTTCGTGATGCCGGCGACGGTGGCCGCCTCGACGACGCTCAGCTCGGAGGCGTGCTTGTCGAAGTAGTAGCGGGACGCGGCCTCGACGCCGTAGATGCTGCGCGAGCCGAACTGGGCCGCGTTGAGGTAGCCCTGCAGCACCTCGTCCTTGGTCATCGTCTTCTCGAGGGAGATGGCCATCTTCGCCTCGGTCAGCTTGCGGGAGATCGAGTCCTCGCTCGCCTTGATGACGGCGAACTGGTCGCCGTCCTGCAGCGCCTGGTCGATGAGCATGTTCTTCACGTACTGCTGCGTCAGCGTGGACGCGCCCTGTGTGGCGTGGCCGGCCACGTTGTTGGCCAGCGCGCGCGTCATGCCCTGCACGTCGATGCCGCCGTGCTCGTAGAAGCGCTCGTCCTCGATGGCGATCACCGCGTGCTGCATGTTCTCGGAGATCTCGTCCAGCGGCACCACGATGCGGTTCTGCGCGTAGAACGTGGCGAGCAGCTTGCCGTTCGCGGCGTAGATGCGCGACTGCTGCGACATCGGCCGCGGCTCCAGCTCCGCCGGCACCTCGTCGTAGACCTCGACGGTGCTGTCCGCCGCCGCGTTCACTCCCGCCACCGCGGGGATGACCAGCCCGGCGGCGAGCACGCCGCCGACACCGGCCGCGAGGACGAACGCGAGCAGCAGGGCGACGAGCTGCGTCGCCGGCATCGTGCGCGTGATGCGGCGAGGGTCGGATTTGGCCATGCCCTCCAGGGTACGGGCTGTGCCTGAGGCAGCATGGCCGCGACGCCCGCCGCGCTGTGCAGATCGTGTGGACCCGTCGTGGGAGCGACGGGACGGCGGCGGTCGGGGCGGTCGCTGGTTACGATCGCGGCATGGCTACCACGTGGGAGTACGCGACCATCCCCCTGCTGATCCACAACACCAAGGCGATCCTCGACCAATGGGGGGCCGACGGCTGGGAGCTCGTCCAGGTCGTCCCCGGCCCCGACAGCACCAACCTGGTCGCCTACCTCAAGCGCCCCTCCGGCGGACAGTGATGAGCGTCTCGCCCGAGGCCCGCCTCGCCGAGCTCGGCATCTCCCTGCCCGACGTCGCCGCGCCCGTCGCGGCGTACGTCCCCGCCGTCCGCTCCGGGAACTACGTCTACACGGCGGGCCAGCTGCCCTTCGTCGACGGCGCGCTGCCGCTGACCGGCAAGGTGGGCGGCGCCGGCGTCTCGCCGGAGGAGGCCACCGACCTGGCCCGCACCTGCGCCCTCAACGGGCTCGCCGCCGTCCGCTCCCTCGTGGGCACCCTCGACGGCGCGCGGATCGTCAAGGTGACGGGTTTCGTCGCCTCCGACCCGTCGTTCACCGGCCAGCCGGGCGTCATCAACGGGGCGTCGAACGTCCTCGGCGAGATCTTCGGCGACGCGGGCGTGCACGCACGCTCCGCCGTCGGGGTGGCGGTGCTGCCGCTGGACGCTCCCGTCGAGGTGGAGTTGGTCGTCGAGCTTTCTTGAGGTGCTGTCCGCTCTTTCTGGTTGCGGACGCGGGTGGGGACGAGGTCCTTCGCCAGGTCGCGCTCACGGGCCCCAGGGGGCCCTCCACTTCGGGACTTCTACGACCTGGCGAAGGACCTCGTCCCCACCCGCTCCTGCACCGTCTCGCGCGTCGTCTCTTCAATGACGCGCTCGACGACGGTGGTGACAGCGTTGCGGCGCGTCGCGCGGCAGGGTGTGGGCTGGTAGGGCCGCGGGGCCTCCGCCCCGGGCCGGCCAGCGCCCGGTGAGGGCCATGCCGGCGCCAGCAGTGGGCGACCAGACCTAGCGCGCCACATCGGCTCGAGGGCGACAGGTGGCGACGGGGACGGCGCCCGGGTCGGGGTACAGCACCGGCAGATCCCCCCACCACGAGCGAGCGCGCCCCTCACGCGGCCGCTCGACGGCGCGGCGCGAACGAACCGCGACGCGCAAGGCAGACGTGACGGCTGGGCCCGCCGAAGAACGCCCCTCCCGCCTGCGGCAGCGAGAAAGGTGTCGGCCGCAACCAAGAGCGGCCGAAAGTCAGCGAGCCCGACGCTCCAGACGGTCGATGTCGAGCAGCACCACAGCGCGACCCTCCCGGCGTACCCAACCGCGCGTCGCGAAGTCCGCCAGGGCCTTGTTGACCGTCTCGCGCGAGGCGCCGACCAGCTGGGCGAGCTCCTCCTGCGTGAGGTCGTGGGCGACGCGGATGCCGTCGTCGTTCGGCTCGCCGAAGCGGGCGGACAGGTCGAGGAGCGCCTTGGCGACGCGGCCGGGGACGTCGGAGAAGACGAGGTCGGCGAGGGTCTCGTTGGTGCGGCGCAGGCGGCGGGCCAGGGCGCCGAGCAGGGTGGTGGCGACGCTGGGGTGCGCGGCGATCCACTGCACGAGGGCCTGGTGGCGCAGCTCGTAGACGAGCGCGTCGGACACGGAGGAGGCCGTCGCGGTGCGGGGGCCCGGGTCGAACAGGGACAGCTCGCCGAACATCTCGCCGGGGCCGAGGATCGACAGCAGGTTCTCCCGGCCGTCGCTCGACCGGCGGCCGAGCTTGATCTTGCCCTGCGCGATGACGTAGAGCCGGTCGCCGGGCTCGCCCTCGCGGAAGAGGACGTCCCCGCGGGTCAGCTCGACCGGGACCATGGACTCGAAGAGCGCCTTGGTCTCTTCGGATTCCATGTCCGCGAAGAGAGGGGCGGAGAGCACGACGGTGTCGTCCACAGGATTCCTCACGTGGTTCGGGGGCGGCCTCACCGGGTGGGGTGCGGTCGTCCGGGGGTTGTCAAGAGGGTGTGTTCCGGTTCTCAGTCTGCCTCACCGCACCAAATCGCGGCACGACGAAGCGCCGGGACGCGCCGGGGGAGCGTTGCGGGAGCCGGTGTGGGCGGGCGTGGCTACGCTCGCCGTGTGCCGACGAAGCCCGCCTCCTCGACCGCCCTTCCGTCCGACGCGACGCCCACGGGGGAGTCGCGTGTCGCGCTGGTGCGGCGTGCGCGCCGCATCGACCGCGAGCTGGCGGTGACGTACCCGGACGCGCGCGCGGAGCTGGACTTCACGACGCCGCTGGAGCTGCTGGTGGCGACGGTGCTGTCGGCGCAGACCACGGACGTGCGGGTCAACGCGACGACCCCGGCGATCTTCGCGCGGTACCCGGACGCGGCGGCGTACGCGGGCGCGGACCCGGCGGAGATGGAGGAGCTGTTCAAGCCGCTCGGCTTCTTCCGCGCCAAGACGCGCTCGATCATCGGCCTGGGGCAGGCGCTGGTCGAGCGGTTCGACGGCGAGGTGCCGGCCCGGCTGGACGACCTGGTGACGCTGCCGGGCGTGGGGCGCAAGACGGCGAACGTGGTGCTGGGCAACGCGTTCGGCGTCCCGGGGATCACGGTGGACACGCACTTCGGGCGGCTCGCGCGCCGCTTCGGCTGGACGGACCAGGAGGACCCGGTCAAGGTCGAGCACGAGGTGGGCGCGCTGTTCGGCAAGAAGGACTGGACGATGCTGAGCCACCATCTGGTGTGGCACGGGCGCCGGCGGTGCCACGCGCGGCGGCCGGCGTGCGGAGCGTGCCCGGTGGCGCGCTGGTGCCCGTCGTTCGGGATCGGGGAGACGGACCCGGTCGCCGCCGCGAAGCTCGTGAAGCCGGGGCCGCGGGGCTGAGCTCCTGACCGAGTCGTGACCCGGTCTCAGCGGGCGGCGAGCGCGTGGTCGAGCCAGTCGACGAGGAGCTTGCCGACCTCGTCGGGGGCCTCCTCGGGCAGGAAGTGTCCGGCGCCGTCGACGGTCTCGTAGCGGAAGTCCCGCGCGAGGGCGGCGCCGTCGACGGGGGCGTACCGCGGGTCGAGGAACCCGTCGAGCTCGCCGTGCACCTGCAGCACGGGGACGTCGACGGGTTCGCGCAGCGCGGTGAGGTAGCGGCGGCCGTCGGGCCGCGGCGTCGAGCGGACCAGCCAGCGCAGCGACTCCATGACGGTGTGCGCGGCGAACGGGATGCGCATCACGGTGCGGTAGAGGTCATAGGCGTCGGTGCCGAGGGGGCGGGCGGCACCGTCGCGCAGCACGCGCGCCACCTGGTCGCCGTCGGTCAGCCGGCGCTCGGGCAGCGTGGGCAGCTGGTAGGCGGCGAGCTGGCGGCGGGCCAGCGGGGTGAGCAGCCGACGGCCGGAGACGTGCAGGCGGGCCGGGTGCGGCGCCGAGAAGGCGGCCACGGCCGCGGTCACGGCGGGCTGGAGCCGGGCCATCGACCACGCGGTGATGCCGCCGGTGCCGTGCCCGACGACGACCGCCCGGTCGTGGCCGAGGGAGCGCACGACGCCCGCCACGTCCTGGGTGCCGATGGGGACGTCGTAGCCCGACGGCGGCTTGTCGGAGGCGCCGACGCCGCGCAGGTCCATCGCCGCCACCCGGTACCCGGCGTCGGCGAGCTGCTCGACCTGGTGGCGCCACGCCCACCAGAACTGCGGGAAGCCGTGCAGCAGCACGACGAGCGGTCTGCGGCCGCCGCTGGTGCGGTCGGGCCCGGCCAGCGCGACGTGGAAGCGGGCGCCGTTCGCGGGCACGAGCTCGTGCCGCCAGGGTCCGTCGACCAGGGCGCTGGAGAAGTCGCTGGAGTCCGACATCGCGGTCACCGGTCGAACCTACCCGTTGCGACCCGCCGGGGCCCGCGTGGGCGCGCGGGTCAGCGGGTGGGAGCCGCCCGGCCGGCCGCGCCCGGGCTGCCGGTCGTCGTGGCGCCGTCGGTGCCGTCGGCGTCCTCGCCCTCGGCAGGCCGCGGCTCCTTGGGCGGGTCGAACCGGTACCCGACGTTGCGGACGGTGCCGATGAGCTGCTCGTGCTCGGGGCCGAGCTTCGCGCGCAGGCGTCGCACGTGCACGTCCACGGTGCGGGTGCCGCCGTAGTAGTCGTAGCCCCACACCTCCTGGAGCAGCTGCGCCCGCGTGAAGACGCGGCCCGGGTGCTGCACGAGGTACTTGAGGAGCTCGAACTCCTTGTACGTGAGGTCGATGGGGCGGCCGCGCAGCCGCGCGGTGTAGCCGCCGGCGTCGATCGCGAGGTCGCCGGCGGCGATCTCCTGCGGGCCGTCGTCGACGGGGCCGCGCTCCGACTTCTCGATCACGAGGCGCAGGCGCGCTTCCACCTCGGCGGGCGACGCCGTCTCGAGCAGCAGGTCGTCGGCGCCCCACTCGTGCGTGACGACGGTGAGCCCGCCCTCGGTGAGCACGAGCACCAGCGGCACGGTGAGGCCGGTGGCGTGCAGCAGCCGGCACGTGGTGCGCGCGGCGACGAGGTCGCGCCGCGCGTCGAGCAGCACGACGTCGGAGTCCGGGGCGTCCACCAGTGCGGACGGCTCCATGGGCAGCACCCGGATGCGGTGGTTCAGCAGGCCCAGGGCGGGCAGCACCTCGACCGACCCGCCTGAGGCGGGCGTGAGGATGAGCAGCTCGGCCACCGGCACCTCCTCCCGGTCGTCGGACGGTCCGTTCGACAGCGTCCGACAGGTGCGTCCGCCAACGTACCGCGGTGCGGCGTCGATCACACCGCATCCGTCCCGGCCGTGTGACCGGTTCCCGCAGTGTGCCCCGAACCGTGTTGCGGGCGCGTTTCCGATCGACGACCGGACTGTGACGGACGTGTCCGCGGGCGACGGCCGGCCGGCCGCCGTCTGCGACACTCGTCGTCGTGACCGTGACCACCCGCGCCGTCTGGACGGCCGTCCTCTCCGCCGTCGTCGCGGCGGCCGCCGCCCTCGACGCCTACGGGATCCTGCCCCTGACGGCCGTGGCCGGCGTGCTCGTGCTGCTCCTCGCGGCCGGGTGGGGGCCGCTGCTGCGGCTGCCGGCCCAGGGCGGGACGACGGTCGTCGTGGCGGTCGCCGGGCTCGGCGCGGTCGCCGTGGCGTGGGCGACCGAGGGCGAGCCGGTGCTGCGGAACGTGCCGCCGGTGCTCGCGATGGCACTGGTGCTGGCGTTCGTCGCGGAGATGCTGCGCCGCGGCGGGCGGCCCCGGCTCGTCGAGTCCGTGAGCGGCACGGTGACCGGCGCGGTCGTGGCGGTCTGCTGCTCCGGCTGGGTGGCCGCGGGTCGCTCGGAGGCGGGCGCGTCCCTCGTGGTCGTGAGCGCGCTCGGCCTGGCGGTCGCGGCGGCGGTGTCGGCGACGCCGGTCGCGCGCGGGTGGGCCGGCTCTCTCGTCGGGGTGGCGCTGGGCGCCGTCGCCGCGGGCGGGGCGGCGACGCTCCTGCCGTCGATCGACCCGGTGAGCGGCCTGGTCGCGGGCGCCGTGACCGGTCTGGTGGTCGCGGTGCTGCGCCTGCTGTTCGAGCGTCAGCCCGCGCTCGCGGGCCGCCGGGCGATGCTGGCCGCGGTCACGGCGCCGGTCGCGGTCGGCGGCATCCTGGTGTTCGTCGTCGGGCGGCTGGTCCTCGCGTAGCGCGTGGTCAGATGGCGGGCGCGGGCTCCGGGGGAGCCTGCCGGATGGCCTCGCCGGCGAGCTCGATGCGCACCGTCTTCGCGACGAGCACCCCGCCCGCCTCGAGGGCGACGTTCCAGGTGAGGCCGTACTTCTCGCGCTCGAAGTCCGCCGTGGCGTTGAAGCCGAAGATCTCGTTGCCGAACGGGTCGCGGCGTGCGCCGCCGAACTCCGCGTTGAGCGCGATCGGGTGGGTGATGCCGCGGATCGTGAGGTCGCCGTGCAGCAGGAACTTCGCGGAGGTCTTCAGCACACCGGGGGCGGTGTCGGCGCGGCCGGGGGTGCGGCCCTTGAGGCGGGCCCACGAGAAGATCGGGTCGACCTCGGTGCGCCACTCGATGCCGGTGCTGCGGAACTCGATGGTCGGGTAGTTCTCGACGTCGAGGAAGTCGGGGCTGCGCAGGTGGGTGTCGCGGTCCGGGTTGTGCGTCGTGATGGTCGCCGTCTCCAGCGTGGCCGACACGGCCGACTGCAGCGGGTCCTCGCCCACGTGGATCGTCGCGGTACCCACCGGGAACTCGCCGCGCACCGGGCTGACCATCATGTGCATCGCGAGGAAGCCCAGACGCTTGTGCGCCTCGTCGAGCAGGTACGTCCCCGCCGCCGGGATGACGAGGTCGTTCCAGGTCCGGGTGGGCGAGGTCATGAGGCGGTCTCCGGGATCAGGACGTCGGTGGGCGGGCGCCCGCCAGCGGCGGGAGCTGCGGGGGAGGTGCTCCGTGGCGAGGACACGGATGCTTCAACGTTCAATCTACGGCACGGGGGGTGCCCGGCGGGAGGGGGTCCGACCACCGGGTGGTGCGCCTCACAGCCGCGCGCAGTGCCGTCGGGAGCGCTGTGGAAGAAACCGGGAAAGGCGCGCGGGCGGCGTCAGTAGACCAGCGCCTGGGCACCCGGGCGCAGCACCTCCTCGGCGAAGACGGCCGCGCCGGCGATGCGGATCCCGGGCAGGACGTCGTCGGGCCCGAGGTCGCGGCGCGCGGCGCACTGCGTGCACAGGGTGACCGAGCCGGCGGCGAGGACGGCGTCGAGCAGGTCGGCGGCGGGCGCCGCGTGCTCGAGCTCCAGCTCCCCCACGCGCCCGGGGACGGCGAACCACGCGGCCTCCCCGGTGAGCCACAGGCTCACCCCCGCACCCGCGGCGACCGCGGCGGCCGCGACGGTGAGGGCCTGGTTCGCGGCCTCGGGCCGGTCGGTCCCGGACGTGGTCTTGATCACGAGCGAGCGTGCGTGCGTCGCGTCGGGGGTGCTCATGGGCGGCGACCTTACCCAGGGCCGTGCCCCCGCGCCGGGACCCACGCTGAACGAGACGCGGGTGCCTGGGTAGGATCGCGGCATGTCGATCCATGCTCTCGAGGCAGTGTTCACCGGTCTGCTGGTCGTCGTGTCGGTCACGATCCTCTGGTTCGCCGGCTACGTCGTCTACAAGCTGTTCCAGGGCCAGCGCTGATGCCCTTCGCCTTCCCCGAGGGCCTCGCGCCCGAGGTCTACCCGCTCGCGTGGCTCGTGGGCCGCTGGCGGGGCGAGGGCGTGATCGAGTACACCGGCATCGACGAGACGCCGTTCGTGCACGACCTCGTCTTCGACCACGACGGCGGGCCCTACCTGCGCTTCGAGTCCACGCTGCGCGTGCGCTCGGCCGCGGCGGCCGACGGCGAGGGCGCCCCGGGCGACGACGAGCCCGACACGGTCTGGTCGACGGAGACCGGGTACTGGCGCGTGTCCAGCGACCGGCCGGAGGGGCTGGAGGACGACCGGCACGCGCTCGAGGTGCTGGTCACCGACGCGTCGGGCCGCCTGTCCCTGTTCCTCGGCGTCGCGGGCAACGGCCGCATCGACCTGGCCACCGACTTCGTGGCACGCACGTCGACCTCCGCCGAGGTCACCGCGGCGAAGCGGCTGTACGGGCTGGTCGAGGGGCGCCTGATGTGGGTCGAGGAGCTCGCCGCCTTCGGGCACCCGCTCGGCTCGTACGCCTCCGCCCAGCTCGACCGGGTCGAGGGCGACTGATGGTGGACTCCCCGCTCCTGGCCCGGCCTGGCGCCGTGGCCGCCACCGGCGTCGACGCGGGTGTGGCCTGGCACTACGGCGACCCGGTGGCCGAGCAGCGCGCGCTCGCGCGCGGCGGTGCCGTCGTCGACCAGTCGCACCTGGGCGTCGTGCGCGTGGCCGGCCCCGACCGCCTGTCCTGGCTGCACTCGATCACCTCGCAGGACGTGCAGGCGCTGGCGCCGCGCACCTCCACCGAGCTGTTCGTGCTGTCCCCGCAGGGCCACGTGGAGCACGCGGCGGGCGTCGTCGACGACGGCGAGGCCACGTGGCTGATCACCGAGGGCGACCACGCCGCGTCGCTCGCCGCCTGGCTCGAGCGCATGAAGTTCATGATGCGGGTCGAGATCGCCGACCTCTCCGCGGAGTACGCCGCGCTGGGCGAGCCCGTCGCCGCGGAGGGCGCCGAGGGCGAGCCTGTGACCTGGTGGGACACCTGGCCGCGCGTCGCCCAGGGCGGCACCCGGTACGGCCCGCCCGAGACGGAGCACCCGGGCCTGGACCGTCCGTGGCGCCTCGTCCTCGTGCCGCGCGCCGACCTGGAGGCCGCCGTCGCCGAGCGCGAGGCCGCCGGGTGGCGCCTCGCCGGCACCTGGGCCACCGAGGCGCTGCGCGTCGAGGCGTGGCGCCCGCGGCTGGCGCACGAGGTCGACCACCGCAGCGTGCCGCACGAGCTCGACTGGCTGCGCACCGCCGTCCACCTGCACAAGGGCTGCTACCGCGGGCAGGAGACCATCGCGCGCGTGCACAACCTGGGCCGCCCGCCGCGGCGCCTGGTCATGCTGCACCTCGACGGCTCCCAGCACGTGGTGCCCGAGGCGGGGGCGCAGGTGTTGGTGGGCGGGCCCGAGGGGCGCGCCGTCGGCACCGTGACCACGGTCGCGCGGCACCACGAGCTCGGCCCGGTGGCCCTCGCGGTGATCAAGCGGTCCGTGCCCGAGGACGCCGAGCTCACCGTGATGGGCGACGTCGGCGGGCAGGAGCTGCAGGTCGCGGCGGCGCAGGAGGTCGTGGTGCCGGGCGACGGCGTCTCGGCCGACCGCCCCGAGGCGCACGGGCCGCTGACCCGCGGCCTCACCCCGCGCGGGCCGGACGCCCCGCAGAGCCTGCTGTGAGCGGGCGCCCGTGAGCGACGAGCCCTCGGCCCGTCCCGCGGGCGACATGTCCCGCCGCGCGGGCGCCGCGGCGCGCGCCGCGCTGCGCACGCTGCCCCGGCGCATCCGGCTGCGCCAGGGCATCGGGCGGGTCCGGGTGGCGTTCTGGCCCATCGTCCAGGCCGCGCTGGCCGCGGGCGTCGCGTACGGGATCGCCGTCGTCGTGCTCGGGCACACGCAGCCGTTCTTCGCGGCCGTGGCCGCGTGGGTCTGCCTCGGCTTCAGCTTCGACCGTGAGCTCCGCAAGGTGGCCGAGGTGGCCGCGGGCGTGGCCCTCGGCGTCGGGCTGGGCGACCTCATGGTGCACGTCATCGGGTCGGGCTGGTGGCAGATCGCGCTGGTGATGGCGATCTCGGCGCTCCTCGCCCGGTTCGTCGACCGTGGGCCGCTGGTGACGATCCAGGCCGGTGTCCAGGCGGGCGTCGTCGTCGGGCTGCCGGCGTCGGTGGCGACCAACGGCGCGTTCGGGCGCTGGACGGACGCCCTGGTCGGGGGCGGCGTCGCGCTGCTCGTCGCGCTCATCACGCCCGGCGACCCGCGGCGGCGCATCCGCGACCTCGCGCAGAGCGCGACCCGTGAGCTGGCCCTGACGCTCGAGTCCGTGGCGCTCGGGCTGCGCGACGGCGACGCCGACGAGCTCGCCGCGGCCCTCGTCCGCGGACGCGCGGCGGAGAAGTCGCTCGAGGAGTGGCACGACGTGGCGACGAAGTCGGAGGAGATCGCCCGTGTGAGCGTCAACCGCGTGCTCCGGGCGGAGATCACGCGGCTCACGGCCCAGGCGGTGCTGGTCGACCGGGCGATGCGCAGCGTGCGGGTGCTCGCCCGGCGTGCTCCCGCCACGCTCCGGTCGCTCGGGGAGCTCGGCGCGGAGGGCGGTCGCGGGGTGACCGCCGCGCCCCTGTCGGGCGGGCTGCCGCCGCCGCCCGAGGTCGACCCGGTCGCCGACCCGGTGGCCGACCTGGTCGTGCGTCTCGGGCACGGCGTGCGGCTCCTCGCGACGGCGCTCGGGACGGGCAGCGGCCTGGGGCAGGCGCGCGACGCGCTCCTCGACGTCGCGCGCGACGTCGACCCGCGCACCGTGGGCGAGGGGCACTGGCAGGTGCAGTCGCTGGTGCTGCTGCTGCGCTCGCCCGTCGTCGACCTGCTCGAGGCCGCGGGCCTGCCGCCCGAGGAGGCGCGGGACGCCCTCCCGGAGATGTGACGCCGAGGTAGGCCGAACCTGCCGAGGTAGTGCCGAACCTGCCGAGGTAGTTCCCGTCAGCGGTGCTCGACGACGTCCGTGTCGTCGGCGAGGAGCTGGTGGGCGAGCTGTTCGACGAGCTCGTCGACCTCGGGCTCGTCGCCACCCGGCCACTCGGCGACGTACCGCCGCAGCCGCTGCCGCTCCGCCTCGCGGATCGACTCGGCCACGACGTCGCCGTCAGGCGTGGCGAGGACCGCGTCGCTGTCCACCTCGACGAGGCCGCGCGCTTCCAACCCGTGCGCGATGCGACGCACCGTCTCGGGCGATACCTCCGTGCGCTCGGCCATGAGCTGCACGGAGCGCTTCCGCTTGAGGGAGACGCGCGTGACCATCCACGCCTCCTCGGCGGTGAGGTCGTCGTCGCGCGCGATCGTCTCGTACACCTTGAGCGGGTCCAGCTTGCCGACGCGGCGCCACAGGATGAGGCGCAGCTCGTCGAGGGACGTCCGGGCGGAGCCCAGCGCGAACGACTCGCCGGCCGCCTGCCCGGCGGTGGTGGCGGCGTCGCCGCGCGTCGCGGTCCGCAGCTCCACCTCCGGCAGCAGCCAGGTGAGCGCGAACGCGAGCACCGCGACCGGCACCGCCCACAGGAAGACGACGTGCAGGGCGTTCGCGTACGCGTCGAGGAACCAGTCCTGCACCTCGGGCGGGCACTGCGCGAGGGCCTGGGTGGACGCGGCGAGCGACCCGGGACCGCACGGGCCCTGCGCCGTCGCGGGGACGCCGGTGACGAGCGCGTCGGCGAGCCGGTTCGCGAAGATGGTGCCGAAGACGGCGACCCCCACCGAGGAGCCGATGGTGCGGAAGTACGTGGCCCCGGAGGTCGCGGTGCCGAGGTCCTTGTAGCTGACGGCGTTCTGCACGGCGATGACGAGCACCTGGGTGACCATGCCCAGCCCGGCGCCGAGGACGAACATGCTCAGTCCTGCCTGGAGCGTCGTCGTGTCGCGGTCCATGAGTGACAGCAGGTAGAGCCCGCACGCGGTGACCGCCGTCCCGACGACCGGGTAGACCTTGTACCGCCCGGTGCGGGAGATGAGCTGCCCGGACCCGATGGACGTGAGCAGCATGCCGAGCATCATCGGCGTCATCTCGAGCCCGGACTCGGTGGGGGTGGAGCCCTTGACCGTCTGCAGGTACAGCGGCAGGTAGGTGATCGCGCCGAACATCGCGAAGCCGACGACGAACCCGACGACCGCAGCCACGGAGAACACCTTGCTGCGGAACAGGTGCAGGGGGAGCACGGGCTCAGGGGCGCGCCGCTCGACGACGACGAACGCGACGAGCGAGGCGACGGCGAGCGCGATCATCCCGTAGACCGGCCAGGACGCCCACTCCCAGGTGGTGCCGCCCAGGCTGGTGACCAGCACGACCGACGTGGAGATCAGGCCCAGCAGGATGATGCCCGCGTAGTCGATGCGGGGCTTCTTGCCGGCTTCGATGTGCGGCAGCACGGACGCCACGACGAGCATGGCGATGATCCCGATGGGGATGTTGATGTAGAAGACCCAGCGCCAGTCGAGGTTGTCCACGAAGAAGCCGCCGAGCAGCGGGCCCGCGACGGAGGAGACGCCGAAGACGGCGCCGAAGAAGCCCTGGTACTTGCCGCGCTCCCGGGGCGGGACGACGTCGCCGATGATCGCCTGCGACAGCACCATGAGGCCGCCGCCGCCCACGCCCTGCACGGCACGCCACGCGATGAGCTGTCCCATCGTCTGGGACGTGCCCGACAGGATCGACCCGACGAGGAAGATGACGATGCACGCGAGGAACAGCGCCTTGCGACCGTAGAGATCGCCGAGCTTGCCCCACAGCACCGTCGTGGCCGTGCTCGCCAGCATGTACGCCGTCACGACCCACGACAGGTGCTCCGCGCCGCCGAGGTCGGACACGATCGTGGGCAGCGCCGTCGCGACGATGGTCTGGTCGAGCGCGGACAGGAGCATCGCGAGCATGAGCCCGCCGAAGATCGCGAGCACCCTGCGCTGCGGCAGGGCCTCCGGCTCGGTGGGTGGTGCGCTCGGTGCGGCGGCCATCGCATGCCCTTTCGGTCGGGCGGACGACGGCGTCCGCGCAATGAGCAGGTGTTCCGCTTCGCAGGCTCGCACGGTCTTCGCCGGAGGGCGCGGCGAACTACCTCGGAGGATCGCGTACGACCTCGGCGAGGGCGGGACTACCTCGGCGGATCGCGTACTACCTCGGCAGTCCGGGGACTACCTCGGCGGATCGCGTACTACCTCGGCAGTCCCGGGACTACCTCGGCAGCCTGGGTGCTCCCTCGGTGGGATGTGGTGCACATGCAGCACCTGTTGTCGTCGAGTAGTTGATGAGATACAGTACCTTTCGTGATGCAGCGAGCTGAATCTTCGACGGCGGACGACGCGTTCTCCGCCGACCTGCTGCGTGGTCACACCGACACGATCGTGCTCGCGACGCTGCGTCGCGGGGACCGCTACGGCTTCGAGATCTACAAGACGATCCGCGACGCCACGGGCGGTGCGCACGAGATCAAGGAGGCCACGCTCTACGCGACGTACCGCCGGCTGACCAAGGACGGCCTGGTCGAGGCCTACTGGGGCGACGAGTCCCAGGGCGGGCGCCGCAAGTACTACCGGATCACGGACGCCGGGCGGGCCGTGTTCCGGAGCAACGTCGCCGCGTGGGTCGCCACCCGCGACGTCGTCGACTCCCTCCTGAGCACCGGCACCAGCACGGGCACCAGCACAGACAAGGACACCCCCCGATGACCACCGTCCACCGCCTCCTCGACGACGCGTTCGCGGGCGTCGAGCCGTCCCCCGAGGTCCAGGACCTCAAGGAGGAGATCCGGGCGAACCTCGAGGCCCGGGCCGCCGAGCTGCAGGCCGAGGGCGCGACGCCCGACCATGCCGCCCGGCGCGCGTTCGACGAGCTGGGCGACGTCCGCGCGATCGTCGCCGATGCGCAGGCGGACGTCGCGGCCGAGACCGGCGGCGCGCCCCGCACCGCGCTGCAGGAAGCATTCGTGGCCGCCCAGCAGCACCGCGTCCGGCCCACGCCGCGCTTCGTGCTCGGCGTCGTGCTCGCGTCGGTCGTGCTCGTCGCCCTCGTCGCCATGTGCCTGCTGACGCCCCTCGGCGTCGTCGCCCTGCCGGGCTACGTCGTCGCCGCGCTGCTGCTGACGGCGGCCAGCGCGGCCGGGTTCGTCGTCGGGCTCTCGCTCTCGCAGGAGACGACCACCAACCACCCGGTGCCGTCCCGCCGCGCCGGCGGGTACTACCTCGCCACCGGCCTCACGGTCCTCGCGCTGCTCCTGGCGCTGTTCACCGTCCTCGGCATCTTCGACGCGTGGATGTACGTCGTCGCGGGCGCAGCGTTCGTCGTCGGCGGCACGCTCTTCACCCTGCTCGGCGTCACCCAGACCAACCGGAAGAAGGCGTGGGTGCGGGACGTCGCCCGGGCGCACGCCACCGGGCACCACTACGACCGCTTCGAGCACGACCCGGCCGCCGCCGCGCGGTTCGGCGTCTACACGGTCGTGATCTGGCTGGTGGCGTTCGTCGTGTTCGTCGTCCTCGGCCTCACCGTCGGCTGGGCCTGGTCCTGGCTGACCTTCGTCGTCGCCCTCGCGGTGATGATGCTCGTCCTCGCCCGGATGCTCTTCCGGTCGACGGAGGAGCAGCAGAAGAAGTAGCAGAAGAACGGTCCCGGGCGACTGCCATCGCCCGGGACCGGTGGCTCGGGTCCGGTGCACGACCGCACCCTGCACGCACCCCCACTCTAGGGCGTGCGCCGGACCCTCCGACCGCCGGGCAGCACCCGGCAAGGAGAAGACATGTCCGCACACCCCGCGCCGGACGTCGCGATCGACGTCGCCGGCCTGACCAAGACCTACGCATCCGGACGAGGATCCGGTCGTGGCGCCCGCCCCGTGCGCGCGCTCGACGGCCTGGACCTCTCCGCGTCGCCCGGCAGCGTGCTGGGCCTGCTCGGCCCGAACGGGGCCGGCAAGTCCACCACCGTGAAGATCCTCGCGACGCTCTCCGCCCCGGACGGCGGCACCGCGCGCGTCGCGGGCCACGACGTCGTGCGCGACCCGGCCGCCGTCCGGCGCGCCATCGGCTACGTCGCGCAGCGCCCCGTCACCGACCCGATGGGCACGGGCCGCGAGAACCTCGTGCTGGCCGGCCGGCTGCAGGGCCTCGGCGCCCGCGCCGCCCGGGCGCGGGCGGACGAGCTGCTCGAGCGGTTCGGCGTCGCGCACGCCGCCGACCGCCTGGTGAAGACCTGGTCCGGCGGGATGGCGCGCAAGCTCGACGTCGCCGTCGGCCTCGTGCACCGCCCACAGGTGCTGTTCCTCGACGAGCCCACCACGGGCCTCGACCCCGAGGCGCGCGCCGCGATGTGGGCCGAGATCGAGCGCATGGCGGCCGGTGACGGCATGACGATCCTGCTCACCACGCACTACCTCGACGAGGCGGACCGCCTCGCCGACCAGGTCGTCATCGTGGACGCGGGCCGCGTCGTCACCGCGGGCACGCCCGGCGCGCTGAAGGACGAGCTGCGCGGCGACGGCGTCACGGTCGAGCTCGACGACGCCGCGTCCGCGTCGGCCGCCGCGTCCGTGGCCGGGCGCGTGCCCGGCGTTGTCGACGTCGCCCCCGACGGGCGCACTCTGCGGGCGCGCGCCGACGCCGGGGCCACCGCGCTCCCGGCCCTCCTCGCGGCGCTCGACGCCGCGGGCCTGGGCGTGCGGACGGCGGGGCTGTCCCGGCCCACGCTCGACGACGTCTACCTGCGGCACACCGGCCGCAGCCTGGAGGCGGCCCACCGGGCCGCGAGCGGGACCGCCGGCAGCGCCGGCAGCGCCGGTACGGAGGCCACGGAGGTGGCGGCATGAGCACCGCGACGATCGACCCGACCGCGACGCCTCGTCCGACGCGCGGCCCGGCCCGCCGCACGAGCGTGCTGACCCAGGCCGCGCTCCTCACGGGGCGGCAGGCCCGGCAGGGCGTGCGCATCCCCGTGTTCATGGTCATGAACCTGCTGCAGCCGATGATCTGGCTGCTGCTGTTCGGGCAGCTGTTCCGGTCCGTCATCGAGATCCCGGGGTTCGCCGGGGGAGCGGACGTCAGCTACCTCGAGTACCTCACGCCGGGCGTCGTGATGATGACGGCGATGGGCGGCGCGGCCTGGGCCGGCACCACGTTCGTGCAGGACATGGACCGCGGCGTCATGGACCGCTTCCTCGCCTCGCCGACGAGCCGCGGCGCGCTGCTGTCCGCGTCGATGGCCTGGTACGCGCTGCTCGGCTGCGCGCAGGCACTGGTCGTCGTGGGCGTCGCGTGGCTCGGCGGGGCGCGGTTCCCGGGCGGCTGGGCCGGCGTGCTCGTCATGCTGGTCGCCGTCGCGCTGCTGAGCTGCCTGTTCGCGGCGCTGTCGGGGGCGGTCGCGCTGCTCACCCGGCAGCAGGAGGCGCTCATCGGCGTCTCCCAGCTGCTGACGATCCCGCTGATGTTCCTGTCCTCGGCGGTGATGGACCCCGCCCTCGCACCGGACTGGATCGCCACCGCCGCGCGGTACAACCCGTTCGACTGGGCGGTCGTCGTCGCGCGTGACGCCCTGCAGGGCTTCGCCGACCCCGGCACCGTGTGGCTGCACCTGGGCCTGCTCGCCGCCGCCGTCGCCGTGCTGGGCGCGCTCGCGTCGTCGGCGTTCCGCGCCTACCGCCGCGCGATCTGACGCCGAGGTGGTCCGAAACCTGCCGAGGTAGCTCGTGACGCAGTGTCACGAACTACCTCGGCGATTCTCGGACTACCTCGGCAGGTTTCGGACCACCTCGGCGCGGGCGGCCTGTTCGGCACCGGGCTGCGGGCGGTACGGTCGTCGGTCATGGAGGTCTCCGTGAGCGCGCTGCGCGCCGAGCTCAAGTCGTGGATCGAGAAGGCGCGGGCGGGCGAGGAGGTCGTCATCACCGAGCGCGGGGTGCCGGTCGCCCGCCTGTCGGGGGTGCAGACGGCGGACCTCGTCGCCGGGCTGGTGCGCGACGGCCTGCTCACCCCCGCCGCGACGGAGCGGCCCGTGCACGTGGTGCCCGACGACGACGCCGCCGTCGCGCGCCCGGCCCCGCGCCCCGCCGCCCGTCCGGCGTCGCGCATGTCCGACCTGGTGCGGCGCATCCGGCGCTGACGCCGTTCTCGACCCGCCCGACCGCCGTCACGGAGAACGGAGCAGGATGGCCCTCGTCTACTTCGACGCCAGCGCGCTGGTGAAGCTGTGCGTGCCCGAGCCCGGCTCGGCGCTGGCGAGCGCGCTGTGGAACCGCGCCGACGTCGTCGTCTCGTCGCGCATCGCCGACGCCGAGGTGCGGGCGGCGCTCGCCGCCGGCGAGCGGGCGGGCGTGCTCGACCCGCTGGCGCGCCGTCGGGGAACCGCGCTCTGGGACGAGCTGAGCGCCGGCCTGCACACCCTCGAGGTGACGCCCGACGTCTCAGCGCGTGCCGCCGAGCTGGTCGCGTCGTGCCCGGTCCCGCTGCGCGGTGCCGACGCCCTGCACGTGGCCAGCGCGCTCGCCGTCGCGCACGAGGACAGCCTCGTCGCCGCGTGGGACGAGCACGTCGCGGGCGCCGCCCGCTCCCGGCGCCTCCGCGTCCTCCCGTAGGCTCGGGCGGGTGATCTCCGCCGCCTTCGGATCCTTCCAGTACATCCTGCTCGTCGTGCTCGCCGTCGTGGTGTTCGTGGTGCAGCTCGTCGCGTTCCTCGACGCCGCCCGCCGGCCGGCGAACGCCTACGTGTCCGAGGGGAAGCTGAAGAAGAACATCTGGCTGATCATCCTCGGCATCGCGGCCCTCATCGGGCTGTTCGGGCTGCCGCCGATGCTCATGACGGCCGGGTCGTTCTTCAACGTCATCGCCGTGACGCCCGCGATCATCTACTGGGTGGACGTGCGCCCCCGGATCCAGCCGTACGGGACGGGCGGGGGGCGTCGCCCCCAGGGCCCGACGGGCGGCTGGTGACGTGGGCGGGGTGACGACGCCGGGCTCGCGCGCGCCCGTCGCGCCGGTGGCGCGGGGCGCGGTCCCGCTGGCCGAGGTGGTGCGCGGCGACCTCGTCGAGTCGGTGCACCTGGGACACCTCGTGGTGCTCGGGCCCGACGGTGGGGAGCGGCTCGCCCTGGGCGACCCGACGACGACGATCTGGCCGCGCTCCTCGGTGAAGCCGCTGCAGGCCCTGGCCATGCTGCGCTCCGGCCTCGACCTGCCCGGCCGCCTCCTGGCGCTCGCGGCGGCCAGCCACAGCGGCGCGCCGGAGCACCTCGCCGGGGTGCGCGAGATCCTCGCCGGCGCCGGGCTCGACGAGTCCGCGCTGCGCAACACCCCCGACCTGCCGCTCGGTCGTGCCGAGGCGCTCGCCTGGCAGGCGGCCGGGCACGGCCCGGAACAGATCGCGCAGAACTGCTCGGGCAAGCACGCCGCGATGCTGGCGACCTGCGTCGCGGCCGGCTGGGACACTGCGACCTACCTCGACCTCGACCACCCGCTGCAGCGTGCGGTGCGCGACGCCGTCGTCGAGGTGACGGGCGACGCGGACCCGCACGCCACCGTGGACGGCTGCGGCGCGCCGCTGTTCTCCTCCACCGTGCTGGGACTGGCGCGCGCGTTCGGCCGCCTCGCCGCGGCCGGTGCGGCCGGGGACGACGACGGCGGTCGCGTCGCCCGCGCGATGGCCGGTCACCCCGCGATGGTCGCGGGCCGCGGGCGCGAGGACACGCTGGTCATGACCGCGGTGCCCGGCGCGATCGCGAAGATCGGGGCCGACGGCGTCTGCGCGGGGGGCCTGCCCGACGGCTCGGCAGTGGCCTTCAAGATCCTCGACGGCGGCGACCGGGCGCGGCCCGCGATCCTCGCCGCCGCGATGCGCGCCGCGGGAGCGGCCAGCGTGGCGGGGGCCGACGCCGCCGCGCTCGACGCCGTCGGCGTCACGCCGGTGCTGGGCGGCGGGGCCCCGGTCGGCGCCGTGCGCCCGGCGTTCGACGCGGACGTCGCATGAGGGCCGTGCTGCAGCGCGTGACGAGCGCGTCCGTCACGGTCGACGGCGAGGTGGTGGGCGCGATCGGCCGGCCCGGCCTGCTCGCGCTCGTCGGCGTGACGCACGACGACGGCCCCGCCGAGGTGGCGACCGTCGCCCGCAAGATCGCCGAGCTGCGGATCCTGCGCGACGAGCGCTCCGTGACGGACGCGGGCGCCCCGGTGCTGGTGGTCAGCCAGTTCACCCTCTACGGGGATGCGCGCAAGGGTCGCCGGCCCACCTGGAACGCGGCGGCGCCGGGCCCGGTGGCGGAGCCGCTGGTGGACGCGGTCGTCGCCGACCTGCGAGCACGGGGGCTCGAGGTGGCGACCGGGAGGTTCGGAGCGGACATGGCCGTCGAGCTCGTGAACGACGGTCCCGTGACAATATTGGTGGAGACCTGACAAATCGCTGACCTGCGTCTTCGCGCGAATCTCGGGTCGATACGGCAGAGTGGTGCCGCCGAGCACCGAGGCCCGGCACGAGACGGAGGCCGACGATGACGTCGAACCGGGACACCGCTGCGTCCTGGCCGACCCCGCTCGGCGGGCGGGCGCGACCGGTCGCGCCGCAGGTCGTGCGACGGGTCTCGGAGCTCGTCGGCGCCGACCCCGAGGCCCTCGCCCAGACGCTCGGTCTGCTCACGCCCCACCAGCTCGCCGGCGCCGCCGCGCTGCCCGACCCGCTCCCGGTGACGCCCGCGGTGCGGGCGGCCACCCTCGACGGGCCCGCGCTCGACGCGGAGGACCGGCGGCTGGTCCTCGCCGCCGGGGTGCTCGTCCTGGACCGCGTCGACGTCCTGCTCGGCGCGACCGGGGCGTCCGTCGAACGACTGCTCGCGCCACCCCTGGCCGGGCACCTCCAGCTCGCCGACGGCCGGTTCCGCGTCGCGGACCCGCGGCTGCGCGCCGTCGTGCACGAGGACGCCGACCTCACCGAGCGCACGGCCGTGCACGCCGCCCTCGCGGGCGAGCTGGAGCGGGTGGGGGAGCCCGGTGCCGCGCGGTGGCACGCCGCGCTCGCCACCCTGGCCGGAGACCCGGCGCTGGCCGACGGCCTGGTGCGCCTCGCCCGGCAGCGGCTGGGCCAGGGGTGCGCGGTCGCGGCGCACGCCGTCGCACGCGAGGCCGCGAGCCACGGCACCGGCGAGGTGCGGGCGCGGGCGTTCCTCCTCGCGGGCCGTGCCGCCCTGCTCGCCGGACACCTGCACGACGCGGCCGGGTGGCTCGAGCGCGTCGCCAGCACCGGCGTCCCGACCGTCCAGGAGGACGCGGAGCGGGCCCGCGACGCGGTGCTCGCCCTGACCGGCGCGGAGCCCGTCGAGCACGCCGGGACCGCCGACGACGAGGACCCGCCGGGGGTCCGGCTCGCGCGACTCGTGGTGCCGGTCGCGCGCGCCACGGCGACGCCGGCGGACCGCGCCGTGCTGGCCGCCGTCGTCGAGGCCCTGGCCCGCCTCGACCGCTACCCGCGCGACGCGGACGAGGTGCTCGCGCGGGCCGTCGTCACCGCGGTGCCGTACCGGGAGACGGCCGCGTGGACCGGGACGGACGGCCTGTCCCCGCTGGCGGAGGCGCACCTGCGGGTGGTGCAGGCGCTGGTGCTCCTGCGCGGCGGCGACGCCGATCAGGCCGCCCGCGTGCTCGACGACGCTGCCGCGCGGCTGCCCGTGTCGCACGTCGTCGGCGGGCTCGCGGCGGAGGTCGCCCGCCGCACGGGCGGGCCCGACGCCCTGGCCGCCGGGCTGCGCGCCGTCGGCCCGGAACCGGTCGCGGCCGCCGTCGCCGCCTGCCGCGACCTCGGGTACCCGCGCCCGGAGGCGGTGCCGTCGCTGGTCGTGAGCGCGGTGCGCACGTTCCGGGGCGCCCCCGACGGGCTCGCGGACGTCTGGGCGCGCTGGGCGGACGTGCTCACGGCGCGCGAGCTCGACGTCGCGCGCCTCGTCGCGGACGGACTGGCGAACAAGCAGGTGGCCGACCGGCTGTGCGTCTCCGTGCGCACCGTCGAGGTGCACCTGGGCCGCGTCTTCCGGAAGGTCGGGGTGAGCTCGCGCGCCGAGCTGACCGTCGTCGCACTGCGCCCCGCGTCGTGACCTGGCACGCGGCCCGCCCGCCCACAGCGACGGGACGGGACCGCGGAGGATCAGTGGTCGGTACGACGCCGGCGCGCGACGCCGATCGCGACGCCACCGGCGGCCACCAGCGCGGCGGCCGCGGCGACCAGCCCGGCGACGCCGGCGCCCGTCTGCGGCAGGAAGCCCGACGACGGCGGTGCGGCCGCGGGCGCGACGGCCGGGACGGTCGAACCCGAGGTGGGCTCGCCGGGCTCCTCCGGCGGCACGGTGCCGGGCGGGTTCGTCGCGCAGCTCGGGGACGACGGCGGGTAGGCGGCGGTCATGGTGAGCTCGGGGTTCACCTCGAGCTTCACGTCGACGGAGGGGCGCACCCAGTCGAACTCGTCGCCCTCGACCCACACGCCGTCCTCGAGGCGCCAGCCGGGCCAGTCGAGCGGGGCGCCCGACGCGTCCACCACGGCCCCGGGCCACAGCACCCGGCCGCTCATCGGGAGACCCGACTGCACGACGTCGTCGCCGGACGGGTTGAGCCAGGTGATCGTCACCGTGGTGTTCTCCGTGCCCGTGGCGGTGACCGCGTAGCGCAGGTAAGGCACGTCGCCGTCGCACTCGGGCTGGAAGATCTGCGCGGTGAGGGTGGGGACCTCGGGCGGCGGGTAGTCCGTGCTGCTCGGGCTGCTGCTGGGGCTCGGCACGGTGTCGGCGAGCGCCGGCGCGGCGGCGGCGACCGCGATCGCGCCGCTCAGGACCAGGCCGACGGCGGCGCCGGCGGCGGTGCGTGCGTGGGCCATCTCGACTCCTCGGGGGCGGTGCTCTCCGTGCTGCCTGGGTGCTGCCCGGGGCCCTCACGCTAGCCGCGCGGGCGTTCCACGGACCCCGTCTCACCCGGGTGAAACCGCAGGCCGCGGGGCATCTTCACCCGCAGGTCGGCACCTCGACGTCGAGCAGCCCGCCCGTGGTCGTCGTCGGCGTCGACCAGACCTCGAGCCGGCCGTCGGGCGTGCCTCCCGGTCCGTCGGTCGCCGCCGCGGGGACGACCAGCCGAAGCGTGGTGGCCTCGCCCGGGGCGAGGACCACGGTGACCGTCTGGGTGGGTCGCCCGTGCGTGGTACGGGCGTCGCCGCCGACGGCGGCCCCGTCCCGCTCGACGCGCGGCGCCTCGCCGCCGCGCGGACCCGACACCGTGACCGCGAGGCTGAGCGTGCCCGGCGGGTGCGTCCGGCCGGGCAGCCCGGCGACGTACGCGGGCAGGGACGTGGCGGCGTCGGCGGGGGCCGTCGAGGCGAGGGTCAGCTCGAGCGCGTCCACCCGGCCGTTCGCGGTGCACTCGCTGCCCACGACGTGCAGCGACGAGTCGAGGTAGGCCGACATCTTCCCGGCCACGTGGTCGTCGAGGAACACGCCGACGGCGTCCGCGGCGCGCGGGGCGGCGGCGTACGACCCGGCGATCAGCGTGCCCTCCAGCCGGGCCTCCTCGGCCGGGTCGGCGGACCAGACCCGGACGCGGTGCTCCCCGGCGGCACGCTGCAGGCCGGCGAGCAGCGCGGATGGCGCGACGTCGGGGGACGTCGCCCGGCCGAGGACCGCGGCGGCGGCGTCGGCGAAGAACAGGTCGGCGGTCTCGGGGTCCAGCACGTCGTAGACGCGCCGCAGCAGGACGTCGACGGCGTTCTCGGAGGTCAGCTCGACCGTGTCGCGGCCCAGGGCGGCGGCCACCGGCCGCGACACGGGCACCTGGACGGGGCCCGTCTCGGCGAGGAGCTGGGCGAGCGCGACGGGGTCGGTGGCGAGGACGCCGTCCACCTGCTCGCCCTGGGCGCGGGCCCACATCTCGGCGGCCAGCGCGGCCGACGTCGGGAAGTCGGGCGTGGCGGTCACGTCCTGCACGAACGTGCCGAGCCGGGCCGTGTACGCGGCGTGGTCGTCGTCGGACAGCGGGAGGACCGGGGAGCGGAACGGGCCGACCTGCGACGACGCGACCTGCCGCACCACCTCGATCCGCCCGGCGTCGACCCGCAGCAGGATGAGCGCGCCGGGGATCCCGCCGCCCTGGCGCAGCTCCGCGCTGCTCATGCTCAGCACGAGGTACGTGCGCGGGCCGTCCGCGCCGAGCATCGCCGGGCCGAGCGCGGCCGCACGGTCGCCGGTGGCGACCGCGCCCGCGATCTCGTCGACGCGGTCGCGCAGCGTCGCCACGGGGGCGGCGAGCTGGGGCAGGAGCGTGTCGGGGTCGACGGCGTCGAGCCGGGCGCGCGACGCGTCCACCGACGCCTGTGCCGCCGCCATCCCCGGGGCGGCGGACCGCAGCGGCGCGAGGTCGAGGCCCCCGTCCGGGGTGCGGCCCGTGGCGGCCACGGCGTCGGCCAGGTCCGCCAGGGCGGGCAGGACGTCGTCGGTCACGTCGTCGAGCACGACGGCGACGTCGGCCGTCGCCCCGGCCGACGGGCCGATCACGGGCGCGCGGGCGGCCAGCCACCACAGGGGACCGTCGGTGGCCTCGCGCGCGACCGTGGTCTGCCGGCGCAGCTCGGCGAGGGCGGGGGAGGAGGCGAGCGTCGCGGACGTCTCCCCGTCCGCTGCGGACCGGGCGCCGGCGCGCAGCTCCTCGGCCACGGCGGGCACCTGGGCGGCGGCGCGGGTGAGGGCGCCCCGGGCGGCCAGCGCGTCGCGGACCAGCAGCACGGCGCAGACCGCGACGACCAGCAGGACCGCGAGCATGGCGAGGAGCACCCACCGCCACGGTCGTCGACGGCGCGGTGCCGCGGTGGGGGTGGTGCTGGCGGGCGCGGCGCCCGTGTCGACGGTCATGCCCGCACGGTAGGTCCCCGCGGGCCGACCGGAGGGATGAATCTGCGGGTGATGTCGGCGCGCACGGGTGCAAGACGGCGGCGTCCGACGACACAGTCTGCGTCGAGGGGTGGCGCGCGCCCTCGCGCGCCCAGGACCGCAGGAGGCCCGGTGGACCCGCACGAGACGGCGCGCGTCGACGACGACGCGGCGTGGTTCGACGACCTCTTCGCATCGCACGCCCGTGCCGTGCACCGCTACCTCGTGCGCCGACTGCCGGCGGGCGGCGGGGACGCGGAGGACTTGGCCGCGGACGTGCTGGCCACCGCGTGGCGTCGTCGGGCGGACGTGCCGCGGGGCGCGGAGCTGCCCTGGCTGTACCGGACGGCCGGCTTCGTCCTGGCCAACCACCGGCGCAAGGCCCGGCCGACGCCCGTCGCCGTGGTGCCGGAGGTGCCCGACGACGTCGACCCGGCGACCCTCGCCGTCGACGACGACCGCGTGCGCGCGGTCCTCGCGCGGCTCTCGCCGCGCGACCGACAGGTGCTCCTCCTGGTCGCGTGGGAGGGGCTGGGCGGCGCGGAGCTGGCGGAGGTGCTCGGCGTCTCCCGCGGCGGGGCGGACGCCGCGCTGTCCCGCGCCCGGGCGCGGCTGCGCGTCGCGTGGGACGCCGAGGCCGAGACCGGCGACGAGGCCGGCGACGGCGCGGGCGAGGACGACGCCCCGGCGCAAGCGGGCGCGCGATGACGACACAGACGGGGTGCGAGACGCCCGCCGTGCCGGCGGGCCGCGGGGCCGGGAGGACACCATGAGCCGGGACGAGGGCCGGGACGAGGGCCGGGGCGTGGGGCGCGACGACGCACCGCGGGGGGCGTCCGCCGCTCCGGGCGTGCCGCGCGACGACCGTGACGATCGTGCCGACGAGGCGTTCGCCCACCTACGGGCGGCGGACCCGGCCGCTGGGTTCGGGGCGTCCGGTGCGGTGCTGCGGGCGAAGGTCGACGCCCGGTTGGCCGCGGACGGCGGCGCGACCGCTGCCGAGGGGGACGACGGGCCCGGAGTCGAGGACCGCGCCGACGACGAGCTCGCGGCCCGCCGCGGTCGGCGCCGCACGCCGTGGCTGGCCGCCGCGGGCGTCGTGGTGCTCGCGGCGGTGGGCGTGGGCGGGTACGCCCTCGGCGGGTCGGCGACAGCGGGCGCCGGGGACGCGGCCGCCGCCGCCGACGCCCCGGTCGTGCTGAGCAGCGGGGGCCGGGGCGCCGGGGCAGCCGGGGACCAGGCCGCGGCGGGTAGCGCGGAGATGGGGGCCGCCGAGGACAGCGCGGGCGCGAGCGACGGCGCCGGGTCGTCGGACAGCGCCTCCACCATGCCGAGCTGGGCCACCTCCGGGCGGGCCCTGTTCCACGCGGACGGGTTGTCCACCGAGGGCGGGGCGGCGTCGGCGTTCGCGTTCGACGCGACGGGCGTGGCCACCCGCGAGGGGGCCGCGCGGCTCGCGGAGACGCTCGGGGTCGAGGGGAAGCCGCGGTGGGAGTACGGCTGGTCCGTGGGTCCCCAGGACGGCAGCGGCCCGCACGTCTGGGTGTCCGCCGACGGCAGCGCCACGTTCGGCTTCAGCGACCCGAACCACGACCCGTGGCGGTGCACCGACGCCGAGGGGCGCGTCGTCCAGGAGGGCAGCGGCGACGACGTCGCCTGCGAGGAGGCGGGCACGTCGACGGTCTCCGACCGTGAGGCGCGCCGGATGATGGTCGACGTCATGCGGAGCCTCGGCGTGGACCCCGGCACGTTCGAGATCGAGGTGGGCGAGAAGACCGACGGCGACCCCAGCCGCTGGGTCACCGCCTACCAGGTGGTCGACGGCAGCCGCACCGGCGCGCAGTGGAGCGCCACCGTCGGGGAGGAGGGCGTCGCCTGGCTCGACGGCTTCCTCGCCACCACGGAGGACCTCGGCGAGTACCCGGTGATCAGCCCGGCCGAGGCCGTGCAACGCCTGGGCGACCCGCGGTTCTCCGGCTCCGCCTGGCCGGTCGCGTACGCCGACGAGGAGGCGATGTGGGCCGCGTCCGAGGAGGACGGGACCGAACCCACGGCGCCTCCCGCCCCGCCCGCCGCCGGCGACGCGGTGGACTGGCCGGTCTCCGACGTCGAGATCACCGACGCCCGGCTCGGCCTGGCGCAGCAGACGCAGGACGACGGCTCGGTCGTGCTCGTCCCCGCGTACGAGCTTTCCGACGCCGACGGCAACGCCTGGTCCGTCGTCGCCGTCGCCGAGGACGCGATGGACTTCTCGGCCCCTCGGTGAACCGGCTGGTGAACGAGTCGGTGAACGGTGCGTGACGTGACCGCCACCACGCGGGCGGTCCCTGACGTGGGGCACGGGGGCGGGTTACGGTCGTCGTGACCTGTCCCGGAGCACGAAGGAGAACTCCTATGCCCACCCGTACCGCACGCACCGCCTGGAACGGCGACATCCAGCAGGGCTCCGGCCGGGTCGAGCTCGCCAGCTCGGGCGCCGCGGCGTTCGACGTCTCGTTCCCGCGCCGCGCCGCCGACGACGCCCAGGGCGTCACCAGCCCGGAGGAGCTCATCGCCGCGGCGCACTCGTCCTGCTACGCGATGGCGTTCTCGCTCGAGGTCGCGAACGCGGGCGGCACGCCCGGCAAGACCGACGTGACCGCCGACGTCACGCTGAGCCCGGCCGCCGGCGGCGGGTTCGAGATCTCGACCATCAAGCTCACCGTCGTGGGCTCGGCCGAGGGCATCGACGCCGACGCGTACCGCGCCGCCGCCGAGGCCGCCAAGGCCGGCTGCCCGGTCTCGAAGGCGCTCGCGGGCGTCGGCGAGATCACGCTGGACGTCACCTTCGAGGGCTGACCACGAGACCACGAGGTAGTGCGCGCCGCGGCGAGGTAGTGCCGCGATCGCCGAGGTAGTAGCGCAGACGGCGAGGTAGTACGAGCTCGTACTACCTCGCCGTCTGGCGTAGGCGGTCTCAACCGGTCATCGCAACACCGGGTTGGTCAGGTGGTCGAGAGTAGCTCGGCGAGTTTCTCGGCGGGGGTTGCCCAGCCGAGGGT